>CBFHYB010000041.1:0-991 GCA_965659915.1 Candidatus Thalassarchaeaceae archaeon | reverse complement strand
AACTGTATTCACCTCCACGAGTTCACCATTAATTTCGATGGGAAGTGTTCCATTTTCAAATTCATTCATTATAATATCACGGCTAAGCGTTCTGAATAGAATTTCTGGCGAATTATCATTGTGGATAGAATCGGCGTGTGTTGGGTGAAGCCAGAAAGGAGATTGGTAGTGACTCGTTGTATCTTTGCCCATTCCCATAACCATCACTCTTGCATCGCTAGTGTCGGTTGCAGAAGGAGCGTATTCTATCGAATTATCATCGTCGCCCAACAAGGCACCATCATTGTCTAGAACATGCCAATCAGCCCTGTCGTAAGCAATTGTTTCACCTTCAGGAATCTCCTCAAATAATCGAACCATTGCCTTGAAGGTCAAATTATCTCCATTGTATGAGCCAATGCCGGAAATCACAGTTCCTTTTGGAGTCATCAAGGCCCCTTGAGCACTTTCGATATGCAATACATCGAGATTGTAGTCAAGCGCTGCACCTTTCCCCAGCAAGAGCAGTTCAATCGGCCAACTGAATTCGTTTTCTGTACCTAAAATCAGTCCTTCATTTGTGAAAATATAATCATCCAAAGCATCTCCTGCGGTATTATTCAGAAGCATCAATTCATCCTCATTTAGGAGCAGGATAAGATTGGTAGACCGCTTGATAACCTTGGCGCTCTGATTTGATTCTGGATCAAAGAAGACCAACGCTTCGCCTGAGATTCCTTCAGAGCCAAGACGTCCTAATGCCCCATCCATGGTATTAATTCGACTTGTTAGTCCAGCCGGTTGTTCGCTGAATAGGGATTTGAATATTGCAGGAGTCGTAAGAGCACGTTGGCCTGTGAATATCTCAAACAGGGTCGCTTCAGTCAACGCATCCGACCACCCTAATGCGACCTGAATGCTTGAGGCGTTCTCAACTCCGATTAATGTTCGAGGATTCGCTAAAATATCGAAACTGGGTGTTACACCATCAAATCCTATTGTCCGAGTTTCA
>CBFHYB010000040.1:8628-12598 GCA_965659915.1 Candidatus Thalassarchaeaceae archaeon | reverse complement strand
TTACGGAAGCCTGATTTTCGAGATTTTATGCATCCACTTTTTTCTAAAGCAATCAGATGATGGCTGATTAGTTGTTGGCTACATTCTAGTTCGTTTGCAAGTTTTCCTTGCGTGAGGGAACCAGTATTTTTGCTAGGGTTCGGGTTTCTTGCTAAGCGATCAATAATACGAAATTGCATTGAATCGGGTGTGAATATTTGTGGTGGGTTAGGTAAATCCTCAGGTGGAGTGTGTGGGGGGATTGTACTTGTGAAATATCTCAAAAACTGGCCTTCTCTTCTTCCCCAAAGTGCGGACTGACCTTCTAAGGTTTTGAGATGAATCGTTGCTTGATGGTTGCCCAGTTGAAGGGCACGAATAATGGCTGAAAGATGTGCGCCTTGGTTTTGTTCAAGAAATGTGAGAATTCTTGCACGAGTGGCGTCGCCATCTGGGCGGGGACCGTTTGCCATCAACAAGGGTAGATGTGGTCAGCAATTGAAACATCCGATAGGATGCCTAAAGCGAACACTAACCGTTAGTTAGCCTTGGCGAGGGGTAAACCCCTGCGTAGTAGGTACTACGATTAGCGGGTACGGACGAATGAATTGTCTGCCTGCATTGTCCAGTCAGTGTTATCTGGTGAAAGATAGACTGTCTGACCTGAATCATTGGTCACATAGTTTCCACCGGCTGGTAGTTGTGAGTAGTCGGGAACCATTCCTAGTCCTGCTGCAGGTGCTGGTGGCATGCCCATTGGGGCTGCTGCACCGTAACCCATTCCCATTTCCTCTTCCTTGCCACCACGAAGGAGCATAACTCCAAGGGTGACAGCGATTAGAAGAGCAACGATGAATGCACCAATGATTCCGTATACTACCATGCCTGCATTTCCTGCTGCGCTAGCTGTTTCTCCATCAGTTGTGGTATCATCAGTTGAATCATCAACCACTTCTGGGCGTTCTTCAGTAACATCGTATTTCATTCCAATTGATGTCTTTCTATCGAATCCGTCGGAATCAACAGCCATCACTTCAATCTTAACATAATCACGGAATAACACGCCACCGTCTTTTACAACGCTGAAATTGTATTCTACTATTGATGTTGGATTCTCAATTCCAAAGTCGGAACAGATACCTGAATCCATATTGCATATTGACCACTCTATTGAAATGTCAGACAATACCAAATCACTGTGCTGAGTTATTACAAAGGTTGGCAATTCACCAACAAATATGTTTTCAGCCTGTATCATCAAGTCTCCAGAATTTGTGTTTTCAGACCACACAAGTGGCAAACTGTCAACAACTTCAACTGTGACATCGTAAGCATTCATTCCATCATGTGAATCACGTACTACTATGGAAATTGTGTGGGTGCCTTCCTCATCGAACCAAGCTTTGATTTCTCCAGATAGAGCGTTGTACCGAGAACCGGTCTTCCATGTATCTGAGGAAACTATCACATTGATTGGATCTACTGGGTCATCAACATCCGACATGCTTTCTGCCACATTGAAGTTGAACTCTTCATCAACCTTAATCATCAAGTTATCAAAGGATGATACATCAAGTGTTGGTGCATCATTCACATTAGCGATGATTACTGTCAATTCGGTATCCGCAAATTGGCCATCTGCATCAGTTGCACGGATTGTGACTAATGCTGTGCCAAACACATCATCATCAACAGCATCGATATTGAGTGTGTGGCCATTCAAACTTGCTTCAATTAGTGAATTGTTTGAAATGTACTCCACAGATAATGCTAATCCCATTGGGCTTGCAGATTGACCACTACTGTCTGTGTCAGACAAGAATGTAGTCATGATGAGTGAACTACCTGAACCTTCGTCGAAGGATTGTGTTGGAAGGGATGACCAGCGTGGTGCTCCATTCTCAATCACCATAATATTGAGTGTTCCGCTATTACCATCTTCTCCATCGTGGAGATTAACCTGTAGTGGTTGCGTGATTACCTCTCCCTGTGGATTAGTGTTGACTGTGTCAAATAAGACCTCAATCTCACCACTGACTGGATCCCATGCACGGAATGCAGGGTTAGTACTAGAAATCACAAGTTGGTCAAGAGGTGTTTCAGCATCGCAAATCAAGCCTGCTACATCAATTCTCTCAATTGTTTCAACCTTCACTGTTGGCTGACCAGGATATGTTGGACAGTTCAATGGTACTTCACCAAGATTGTCTGAGGTGACCACCATTGGAAGACCATTTAGAAGGCTGAATGCATTGCTGTTAACTGGCGACCAATCGCTTATTTGTCCTCTAGCATCAATGAGTCTTGCACGCGCATCATAACTACCACTGCCTGCAGAGTTTGGTGGAGATACTGTGAACACGAAGCGTTCATTTCCACCACCTGCACCCATCAGAGTTCCACCGCTTACCCAAGCATCTGTCCATTGATTTGCACCTGCTTCACTTGTTTCAAATTCCGCAGACATTGTGGTCATATCGTCAACATTGTCATTGGACATTCCTGAAACTTCAAAGTCAAGAGAACCTCCTCTCTCAATCGCTGTCTGGCCTGTTGAAATCGGCTTTGAAGTCGAAGGAACTAGGTCGTGCGCTACTGTTGCGTCGCGCATATTGTTAGATATCATATTCTTCTCACCAATTGTGCCTGTTAACTTAACACGGAACACTGAGTTAGGATCATTTCCGTTCATTGAAATTGAAGATGTATCAAACTCAGCAGAGACTGATTGTGTTGCCCCAATTGCCAAGTTGTTCAGCGAAACTGATTGTCCAATTGGGCTTTCAGAACCAGAACTGGTTATTTCAAAGAATTGAATCTGACCACCATCTGAGTAATCCTCTTGGCCTGTGTTTCCAATTGTCGCATCCAATTGTAGCCTGTCTCCTGTCTGGAAACCAGTTGATGTTGAATCAAGATTAGTAGCAGTGATATCAGTAACTGAAAGATCCATTGGGTTCATGCTACTATCCGAAGCAGTGAAGACGTCGAAGTTTGCACTGGATGTACTCCAGCCACTGTAAAGGGCTGCTACTGTCAACATGTTGTTTGCACCTTGGGCCACTAGACTGTTAGAGACCGTCCATGAGTAACTTACAGAACTACTGAGGGAGAATGTCTGGAATCCAGTACCTCCACCGACATTACCTGAGTTGCTAACGTGTGAACCACCGTCAAGGAGCCATGCTTCCCAGCAGTGACCGCCTTTGTAACCATTTGAATATGCGTGAGAGTGGCACACTTCTTCAGTAACCGCTGCATAGAGTGTGTAGGTTGAAAGAGGTGCTGTCCCAGCGCCAACATAGTCGACTGAGATTGTGATTGTTGAAGTACCATCTCCATTGTCACCTTGAGCGACTCCAAGAGAATAGTCTGCTACGGTGCTGTGAGTTCGCCCATTAGTACTGAATCCGGAATCCCAACAGGTATTGGAACCACAGCCGGTCATGAAGGAACTTCCAGATCCGGTAAATGCATCACCGAAAGAGGTCTTTGGCGCACCACCGGTCTCACCTAGATGGTTGACTGCGGAAATTGGATTGACGTTTCCGGACTCCGCATCGTCGGTGTCCCCGTAACTTGCCGAATGCAATGAGACGTAGGTGTACTTGTCACCCCAATCTGTCTTCAACTTCTTGTGTGCCGGAGAACCATAATCCATGCAAAATCCACAGTTATCCGAGGTGATATACTGTGCGAACACAACATGCCCTGGATCACTTGCTGAGAAAATGACATCTGCTGTAGGTAATGCCTCTTTCTCATCGTTCTCGTTCATTTCTACTGCATCGATAAGAGCACCCCAGCTCATCATCAACATCAGTGCTGCCAAAATTATTGGGGTCAAACTACGTAGTCCCATGTTTTCGGCTGATGAATGCACCTATATTAAGCAAAGTGGGGGGGGATATTGGTAGACTTACCTATTTCAATCGTAAATTTAAGGGAATTTAGCCCATTACTCAGCAATATCGTAAATCAGAGAGCCTGC
>CBFHYB010000040.1:6608-8529 GCA_965659915.1 Candidatus Thalassarchaeaceae archaeon | reverse complement strand
ATTTGATTACTTAACTTGGCTTTTCGCCTTTGAGTTAACAACAATCACATCATCCGCGAGACGATGCGCTCAGTCTGCTCACTGTTTAGACTGAGTTCGCGATGGGCTAATGGCCCACCCTCATCAAGCACCGGCTCCTGCTCTTCCAGTGTCAATCGAGTGTTGGTCTTGAAGAAAACACCTGTGTGGATAACATCTCCCCAAACCATCGCCTTCTCAATACCCTGCTTCCAATCATTTGAGTCATGCTCAATATCTTCAAGCGGTTGAACTCGCGGTCTGAAGAATTGATATGTATTGACTTTGTTAAATGTCACACAAGGACTGAACACATCGAGCAAGGCGAAGCCTTTGTGTTCAATGCCCTCTTTGATCAACCTAACCAATTGTTTGATGTTACCAGTGTAACCTCTTGCTACCCATGTCGCGCCAGAAGTAATTGCATTTGCAATCGGGTTAATTGGCAACTCAACACTCCCATGTGGTGTGCTCTTAGTCTTCATGCCAACCTCACTGGTTGGAGAAATTTGACCGGTAGTAAGGCCGTAAATCTGGTTGTCCATCACTAGATACAGAATGTTGAGATTACGCCTGCTAGTATGGGTAAAGTGGTTACCACCAATACCGTAGCCATCTCCATCACCCCCCGTAGCAATGACTGTCATCTCGTGGTTAGCAAGTTTAGCACCAGAAGCGTGAGGTAAAGACCGCCCATGTAGAGTGTGCATCCCGTAGGACTTGAAGAAGCCCGGTAAGTTAGACGAGCACCCGATACCACTAATTGTTAGAATTTGATGTGGTTGTAGGCCTAGTTCTGAAACCGCTCGCTGTAACCCACTGAGTACACCGAAGTCACCACAACCAGGACACCAATCAGGGTCTACCTTACCCTTGAAATCCTTCGCTGTCAAAGTTAGTTCTATTTTTGTATCACTCATCAATCCACCTTCTCAAACAATAATCTCCTCATATGGCACAGACAGAGTCTCTTCGCCTTCGAGTTGCTTCTGAACCGCTGCCACGATGTGGTGTGGCTTGAATGGCTCGCCATCATACTTACGGATGTGACCATCCACCGTAAACCCAGTCTCGCCCCGCATATAGCGGTGGAATAGTCCTGAGTAGTTGTTCTCAATGAGAATAGTGCGCTTGCATGATGACAATAGTTCAACCGCTTCATCTGCATGGAATGGAACTATCCACTTGAAATGTAGGTGATTTACCACCACACCAGCCGTCGCAAGTTGTTCAATAGCTTCCTGAATTACACCAGCGGTTGAACCCCACCCTACCAAAGTAACCTCAGCGTTGGAATCTCCCACAATTACTGGAGGTGGTAAATCTTCCAGTAAACCATCCATCTTGCGCTGTCGCTTCTCCATCATTGCCCTACGCTTGTGTGGGTGAGTGAATTCGTCGCTGATTAGTACACCATTTGGCATATGCTCATCACTAGCGACCACGTGCTCGTATCCAGGAATTCCAGGAAGAGCGCGCGGGGATATGCCACTGTCTGTGAATTTGTAGCGCTCGTAATTATCGGCTTCGTCTCCAGCTTCAGTGATTAGTTCACCACGATCAATGACTGGGTGCATATCAAGTAATTCAGGGTTGATAGTTGAAGTCTCATCTGATATCAGCAGGTCGGAGAGGATTATGGCAGGTAACTGATACTTGTCAGCCAAGTTAAACACCTCAGGAATCGTTTGGAACGCATCTAGGGGGCTGCTCGGAGCGAGGATTAATTTCGGGAAGTCACCCTGACTTGCACCGAGCACCTGCCACAGGTCTCCCTGCTCTGTTTTTGTAGGGACCCCTGTTGAAGGTCCAGCACGCTGAACATTGACAATAACGATGGGAACTTCCATCATACCGGCTTCACCTACTCCTTCGGTCATCAGCGCAAATCCACCACCGGAGG
>CBFHYB010000040.1:0-6598 GCA_965659915.1 Candidatus Thalassarchaeaceae archaeon | reverse complement strand
GCACCAACTGTCATGCAGATGACGCTAATCTCGTCCTCAACCTGACGAACCATGATTCCAAGTTCGCGAGCATTGGCAGCCATCCAGTGTAGGATGCCGGTTGAAGGGCTCATTGGATAAGCACAGTAGAACTTGACACCAGCGCTAGCAGCCGCCATAGCGAATGCCTGATTACCTGCCCAAACCGCGAGCGGTTTACTTGGCTCTGGAGCCTGCTGTGAAGCAGGTTGGAAATTAGCGGCTGAGTAATCATATGCTGCCTTTCCGACTTCTACATTCGCAGCCACGAGTTCCTCACTCTTACCTGAAAACTGGAAATCGAGGACGTCTGCGAGTGCGGAGAACTCTATTCCGATTAGTTGGCAAGCGACCGCGATGGCCACTGTGTTCTGCATCAGTTTATTTGCGCCTTTACCGGCCAACTCACCCACAGCCATAGGGCAGAGTTGAACTCCTTCAGCCGCTTCTCCAGGTTCAATGGTGTCGCTGTTGAAAATGACTGACGATCCGGGACCAAGGTGCTCGAGGTGCCGGTCCATCGTGTCTTGATTAAGGCAGATTATCAAATCTATGCTATCACCATGGGTACGAATCTCCCGGTCACTGCAACGGACAGTGAGGAAAGAATGTCCACCACGGATGATAGATTGGTAAGCATTGTAGGCGTACATGTGAATACCCCTACGGGCAAATAGACGAGCGAGGATATTTCCAGGAGTTGCGATACCTTGTCCGGCCGCTCCTCCTATACTGATGACATAATCAAATCCACTCATTTATCTTCACCAACCAGACGCCTACATGCATCATTTCGGCCCCACCTTCAATGGAGTCCATTCAGAAGCCCGATGGTCAAGCCATTATATCGGTTCCTATCTAATAGACTTGGTAACTAGAGATGACCTATGTGACAAAATCCACTAACTCAATGCACGCTTTCTAGCGTGGGATGTAGTGGGGGAGACCAACTTCCATCTGATATGCTGTGATCAAGCAAATGCCAATACAATGAATCAACCATGTAACTAGGTGTCAAAAGTGCATTTTCTTTCACACATTTAGCACCTTTAGTGACTTTCATCCACTGCTGTTTAGCTAAAGTTTTCAATATTGGAATACGAAGTGCAGGGCCAGTCACCGGGATGCCAAAGCGAGAATACCAAAACCGTTCAACCAAACCCTTCCTCCAAGCGGTGTCTCTAACATTTTCAAAACCTGATTTCAAACCAACCTTTCTATCACTAATTTTAGTCACACTTCCCGACGAATCAAGTGTGATTCCATGTTGGCTTAACACCTCAATCATCCAAGGAGCAATGTAACCCCCTGGGGCACGGAACCAAGGGCGAAATTTTTTGCCTGCAAAGGCTGAGAGTTTTTCCATTGAAAATGAAAGTTCATTGGCAAATCCGGCTCTATCTTCTGGCCATGCGGACCAACATCTGTGCTTATTGCCATGGCAACCGATAGTGATGGTTTCATCCTGCTGTAAAAGTTGTTTCAAATTAGTAGCAAAATCAACATCTTCTAATTGCTCGCTGATGACAAACAGAGTTACTGGTAATCCTTTTCCTCGGCCTTCTCTCCAACGAAAGAATCCATCCCATGATTTAGCCAGTCTATCACTCATTTTGTACTCTTGAGGAGGGTTTTTCTGTGAGCGTTTTGGATGGCCATACACTTTGGGATGATGGCATAAATCATCTGTATCTAATGATAACCAAACTTTTCCTGTTTTGGAACTATCTAATTCTGTTAAAGGTAATCGAGGTAGTATGAAGGTGATGTGGTGACGCATTTCACCAGCAATTTCAACCTCGCCATCAACCCATTCTACTCTTTCACCTCGCCATTTCTTTACTAGGGAATTACAAGTGGCTAATCCGGCTTCATTCTTTGGGTCAACTGTAATTTCCACGGCAGTAGGCCCACCTTGGGTGGTTGAAATCCAATCTAGTGACTTGTTTGCTGCACGTTTAGCAATCCCCCTTCTAGTCGCAGATCTACGAACCCAATAGCCAAGATTCCAATGCGCTTCGCGTACCCTAGTGAATCGGTCAAATGCCACAAGTCCGAGTAATTCCTCATTTGTTTTGTCAAAAATCACCCAATGATGTGCTCTGCCAATTTTACCACCCCTACCAACATCATACAGATATTGTTCAAGTTGAACATGCATTTCATCTTCAACATCATACCAAGGCAAGCCACCAATGACTTCTGGCAACGATTCCTCAAATGCGGTGATTAATTGGTTAAGGTATTCGATACTAGCGGGCCGCAGTAATAACTCATCATCAATGATGAGGGTCGGTGTGGCGTGCATCATGAGGCTCGAATGGCTATATGGTGTTATGATTTTGCCAAACAACAATATCTGTAAAAATCAGATTAGTGGGAGATTGTACTGCAACACTTCGCCACGGTCAAGGACAAGTAAGCGGTCAGGTTCCAGTTCGACCCAATGTTCTCCTGTGAGTTGCTGTGTAGATACTAAAGCGGCTCCACCATACGATTTAGAGCGGCGAATGAGGTAAATTGGTTTGCTTGGATAGTGGTGAAAAACATACATCATACTACCATCAGAAATTAGTAAATTTAGATTTATGTTTTCCCCATAGCGCTCAAACACTGTTGCAATCGCGTGTTTTAGAGCGGGGATTGTACCACGTATCTCCCCGCGAGACTGATAGCACTCAACCTCATCCATGATGTGGTTGAATATTTGCTCTGAATCTGTATCGCCTTCAGCCATAGGGTGGTCATCTGCTCCACTGACCCAACCATTGTGGGCAAAAATCCAATCTCTACCTCGGTATTGCCTAACAAATGGATGGCAATTGCAGGTGATTTGGCTACCATGAGTAGCGTAACGTACGTGTGCAATGAGGTTTGTACTACGGGCTTCATCAATTGATTCTAGGAATTGCTCTGAATAATCCGCTCGGCCAGGAGCGCGCTCTACGCGAGCCATTCCTTCCTCATACCAACCAACACCCCATCCGTGAGGATTTCGTGAGGAGAAACCTGCAAAACGAGGTAAACTCCGGGTAGCTCTATCTTCTTGATTACAACTCATACCAAATAAATCGCACATACAACATGAGATGTTTCCATCCCTTATGAACCCATCAAATTATGATTACATTCCTAGGCTTGTGAGTGCTGTTGCAACATGTTGATCTTCAGGATGAAGTCTACGTGCTGTCTCAAGCATCCGGCGAAGTGCCTCTTCCCGACCCAATTTTTTGAGTACAACTCCTACATGGAAAAGAATCTCTTTCCGGTCCCCTAGGTGAGGCCCTAATTTGTCAAGGTCTCTAGCCGCACCATCCAAATCACCACCCTTCACTGATTCCATCACTTGCCGCAATTTCCTCTTTACAATTAGGTCATCATAGGACTCGCCTTGTGGCCATGGCCACATCTGGTCATCTAGGGGAGGAGGGGTTGCCGATGGTGATTCTTCTTTAGCATCAACATCCAATTCTGCATCCTGTTTGAATACGTCAGCATCTGGTCTTGATGACGGCACAGTTGGTAATGCTGGAGTTGTTGGTACTGAGGGAAGGGCAGGTGCCGTAGTTGCTACAGCCCCGTTTGAATCCGCAGAATTCAAACTCGGAAGTTTTGGAATTTCTGGTTTGGCTACAGAAGTGGGGCTTGGGGCAGGGGTTGCATTCACCTGTGGTGTTGTCGGCAGAGCCGGTGGAGTCGTTGCTGGGGACTCTGGAGTTGTAGTTGGTACTGGAGTCGGAGTAGGGACAACTACTGGCTCAACCGCCACAGGTTCAGCCACAGACTCGGCTTCAGCAGTAGGAATTGGCTGTGAATTATCTTCAGATGAGATTTCTTGTTTCTCCTCCGGTACCGCAGAGGGATCGGATAATGGCTCATCTTCTGTGGAATTTTCCGTGGCCCCTTTTGGTAATAACGGCACAACTAGGTCAACCTGATGGGTTGGCTCTTCAGTTGCCACAACTTCCTTTGAGGTAGGGACTACGAACTTCTCCACATTCTTGGGTGCATCTGATGTGCTGAGTTCATATTCACCATCTTCCAATTCTTCAGCAACTTTAGGAACTTTAGGAACTTGGCTTGGTGCATCTGCTTCAATGGCTGCAAAGTTAGGAGCCGCGGATAAAGCGACTGCCTCTGAATCCTCTTCATACTGGCTGACATCAATCGTCACATCATCAATTTCAAAGGTGTGTTTTGACCAATCAACAACTTCACCATCATCACCTTCTTCATCTTCGGCTAACAATTCATCAAAAATAGACGTACTAGCTTCTTCAGAAACACTCTCATCTTGGTCAATAATACTCTTCCCAAGTTGATGGTAACACTTCGGACATTCTTCCGTACCGTCGGGGGATACTTCGCTGCATAAAGGGCAGGTTATCCCTGCCTCTTCCTTTGCCTTACGCCAGCGCCCGAACATTTGCCTCGTTCTATATCCGCGCACGATTAGGGTATAATACTCACCTTCTGATGTATAGTTGATTCATCCGCCTACGGCGATATTTTACAATTGGAAGGTTGAAAGACAACAGATGGTCCGCCTAAAATGTGGCAGATGGAAAGCGAGGTGACGTTCGACGTCTCAAACCGGGTGATGGTTCAGACTTGCCTTCACCCACACTTGATGGTGAGACCACTCGTTTCATCCGTGCCCAAGATTTCCATAACCGCTATTCACGATTAATCAAGTGGGAACTTGAAGATGAAATGGCACAAGTTGAAGAGCGGTTGCGCCATTGGTCTAAGCAAAAGTTGGTAGAGCATGGCTACACAATGATTGGTGTAATAGCTAGAAATAGCGGCTGGTTATTTGGTGACAGGGTAGTAAAATTCTCTGCCCAAAAAGGACAGAATCTAGGAAACCATAGGTTTTCGCAAGGAGATATAGTCACAATATGCCGTAATAATCCACTAAAAGAAAGTCCTATTGAAGGAATTGTTCTAACCCGAAAACGTAACTCTATCTCGATTGTTGTTTCAGAAAACCTTGACAAAGTTCGTACCGGTACTTGGCGCATTGATCGAGGGGCAAACAGAGTTGCCCATGATAGAATGCAGGACGCACTCCGTGAAATTCTTCGAGATGACCCTCCAACAACACTCTCAGACTTGCTACTTGGTAAACCAAGAGACATTAATGATTCAGCCAAAATGAGGCCAGAATTCCGCGGCGTAAAATGGCGTGATGTCTATACTCCAAATGAACTAAATAAAAGCCAAGGAGAGGCTTTTGAAAAAGCCATGACTTCTAGACTAAGTCTGATTCAAGGACCGCCTGGAACAGGTAAAACCCATACCGCTGTAAGGATTCTTCAAGGGTGGGCAAAGCAAGGCACTGGTCCAATTTTAGCGACTGCTGACAGTAATGTAGCAGTTGATAATCTGCTTGAGGGGCTATTGGACCTCGGTGTTAAAGCGGTTAGAATCGGTCAGCCAGTAAAAGTGAGAGCACATCTCAGGTCTGCAACTGTACGAGCAAGAATAGAAGAACACCCACTTCAAGAAGAGGTACGGGAATTAATCGGTCTTCAGGAAAGTCTACAACGGCGCCTACCTACTTTCAAAGGTAAAGAAAAGGGGCTTGCACATCGTGACTTAAAGATGGGGTGGAAAGCGATTAGAGCACTTGAAACATCGATGAGTGATGATGTTCTTGATGGCGCTGAAGTCATTTGCTCCACATGTATTGGTGTAGGACATCAGATTCTTGGGCAACGGAAATTTTCCAACATTCTAATTGATGAAGCAACTCAAGCAATTGAACCGGCGACATGGGTTCCAATCATGCGAAGTTGTCGCCGCCTTGTTTTAGTTGGAGATCATCGCCAACTTCCGCCTACCGTAATTTCTCGTCGAGCCGAACAGGATGGTTTGAGGCGAAGTCTGTTCGAGCGCATGATAGATGTTGGAATGATTCCAACCATGCTCAAAACCCAATATCGAATGCATCCAGTGATTGCAGAATATTCGTCAGCTCGCTACTATGATAATCAACTTGAGAACGGAGTTAGCGCGGATGACAGAATTGCTCCGGCCGGCTTCTTATGGCCTGATTGGAATGCACCTGTTGCTTTTGTTCCAATAGATGGTGCTGAGGAGTTAGCGGTCGATGGAAAATCACGTATCAACCGAGATGAAGCGGGATGGGTCGTGAAAATAGTTGATCAATTACTCAGCGCTGGTGACTTAGAACCTTCAGATATCGGAGTAGTTTCTCCTTACAGCGGTCAAGTGCAATTATTGACAGATTTGTTTGATGGCAAAGGAATTTTAGCAGGGGAAGGCGATGAAGAAGCTGGTGGCCTTGAAATTCGAAGTATTGATGGATATCAAGGGCGTGAAAAAGAAGTCATTGTTCTATCAACTGTAAGAGCAAACCATGACGGCGAAGTAGGATTCTTATCGGACCACAGGAGGCTCAACGTTGCCATCACTAGACCTCGCCGCGGCCTAATCGTTGTGGGAAATGCTGACACCCTTCGTCATGATGGAGATTGGGAGGGCTGGCTTGATTGGGTTAGAGATAGGAAACTTGAGGCGTGGCACGTCCTCCAGAGTTACTGAGAGGTGGCGA
>CBFHYB010000039.1:2939-12995 GCA_965659915.1 Candidatus Thalassarchaeaceae archaeon | reverse complement strand
CCATCAGCGCGACCTTGTACGAGTCTACCTAGGTTCACCGGATGGAACCCGTCAACATCTTTGGTAGGATCTATCATATCGGTTATCGCCAACTCATCCATCCCTTTTGGAAGAGGAGACTGCACCAAAATCCCATGTACTGAGGGGTCAGAATTGAGTTTTTCAACAACATCTACCACCTTTGAAAAATCGCTATCAGCGGGTAAATCAATGCGGGTACTCTTGACACCTACTCGCGCGCAGGCGCGTTCTTTGGCTCCCACATAGACATGACTCGCTGGGTCATCACCAACGATTACTACGGCTAGGTGAGGGGTGATTCCACGGTCATTCAAAACTGAAACTTTGGCTTTTACTTCGGCTTCAACTTCGGCGCCACACGCCTTCCCATCTAGAACTTGGGCGCTCATTTCAATATCTCGTGTAGGCCGTCCATTCTTGACCGTTAGGGCGGTACTCCGACTGTGATATTCAAAACCAATGGGCGTGTCGGGTTGCTTAGCGCCAACGTTGCATAGCTGGTAGTGCTCCTGATTTGTAATCAGGTGGTCGGGAGTTCAAATCTCTCCGTTGGCTCCAAAATCGCACTTTTTTTCAACTATATAGTGGATTATTTTCCTTCTTCTAATACAGAAATATAAGCAATTATTTCTGATAATTGGAATCTTGTTGTACCTGCTGATATCCTTCCCAACCTTGTTGGGTTTGACCATGCTGTTGCATCTGTTGTTGTTGCCACCAAGCAATCTGTTCAGGGGTCCACTGTTGCTGAGTTTGCATCCCTTGTGCTTGGGATTGTTGCCATTGTGCGATCTGTTCAGGGGTCCACTGTTGCTGAGTTTGATTAAATTCAGCCTCAACTACGGCTGTAGCATCGTCATCTTCATCAAACCAATCTTGCTTAGGTGCGCCACTAGCCCGCATTCCAATTACAACAACTGTACCTAATAAAATCAACAATCCAGCAAGAATCCCAATCCATTCAATCGAGAAGCCTTTCTCGTTCAAATCAGCGAGTAACCCCGTATCTGCTGGTTGAGTCACCGTAACAACGTCTCCGGTTGCGACCTCCTCACCACCCATTGATACAACAATGAAGTAATGCCCTTCACTCTCAGGAACCCAGTCAATTTGTGCTTGGCTAGAGCCGCTTGGATCTACGCCAACGGTTGCATATACTGGAGTAATAACTCTGCTTACACCCTCCGAATCAACCTCCTTGAGAGTTAGTTCTGCTACCCCATATACCTCACCTAAATTATGGACCAAAACAGTAACCATGACTGTTTCACCTAACTCAAATTCACCGCTTCTTGAGTAACTCAAGTCAGCATCTTCTACTAATAAATCGGCTTGCAGTTGCTGTATTCTCCAAGCCGCGAACGGACTTCCTTCCGAATTAAATTGGATATCAGATACCATCTCATTACCAACCATGTCTTTACCTGTAATCCAAGCGTGTAAAGTTAGTTCATCAGAAAGCATTACTGCAGGAATCACAGATTGTAACTCAAGTGTTGCTCTCACTGGAATAGCCTCCCCAGCAGGGTTGTGTGCAGGTAAAACCACTGTATTTTGTCCGCTGGCGATTTCATCACCATACGGATTTGAGCCATGTGTGACTAACCAGTTTAATCGAACTGTATCAATGTCAAGTTGTTCAAATTCTTTAACCTGAATTTCCACTACCAGAGATGAAAGCGCAGAAACTTGAATTTCACTTCCAATTCTTGGTCCAACTACATCTATCGGGATTGGTGGAGTGTTATCTACAATGATGTAAAGAATTGTCAAGCCTGTATCTGTGACATCTCTTGCTTGAGCAGGTATTTCTGTCAGTTCAAAAGTCAGAGGAATTGCAGAACTAGCCTGGCTTGGAGCCTTTACGGTAGCACTCCACCAACCATTTTCAGTACGAACTGTTGAAATCTTGTCATCAAGCATGACTTTGACTTTCATTTCATCTGTGGGCAGATCACCAGTTGGAGAAAAAGAAACCTTGCCTGAAATCGTGATGTTGCTATTAGGTGCCACCCAAGCGCCGCTTGCTGACCTTTCCCCTTCAGCTAATTCAACCAATATGCTATCTGGCTCAACTTGTAAATTAGTTGAAAAACGCCATCGTAATTCTGGTAGTGCCAACCAATCACCTTGTCCTGCACGGTCAACTACTTCGATGTCTGGTTCTCTTCTCAAGTCACCCTCATCAGGTAAATCCCATCCGAGTTTGAAGTCTATCTGAATATACAAATCACTAGTGAATGCAGTAATATCCCCATCGCTAGCACGTACATGACAATTGACTATCTCTAGGTGGGGGCTAGGTGTTACACATTCCCCTCCACTAGCGTTCCAGCCGATTTGTAATTGGTCTGTAATTGAATTGCCTGCTAAATTGATATTGATATGGTCTATATCTGAAAATCCGTTACCTTCTTCAAATGGAATAATTAATCCATAAGTTGGTGAAGGGTGAAGCCAATCTCTTGGCCCACCTTCCCAACCTGCACCGTTGCGAGTTATACTAGGTGCTTCATCAGTCATGAGCTGATAGACAAATAATTGGGCATTCGGTATTGGACTGCCCCCACCAATGATTGCATTTCCTGCGGGGTCAGAGCCTGTCAAATAACCTGCAACTAAATCACCTTCTAGGCCAAATGTGTCATCAAAAGTGAATGAATAATTTCCTCTATTTATTGAAAGATTAGATGGGATAATCATATTTTGTGGTTGAAATTCATCAGCATCAATTTCACCATCCCCATCGCTATCATCTTGCCATTGACGCCACAACATCAAGGTTACATCCGTGGGTAAAACAGGCATATCATACAATTCAAAGGTTAGAGTTTGAGAGAGTGAAGGCTCAAGGTGGTCATGGGCTTTGACGCTTTGATAGATTACTATAGGTGATATTGAATCAATTTCAAAACTACGATTGAGAATAATTGTAGTCACATCATCGCCGCCAACTAGTGGGTCGAATTCTACTGCATACTCAACATCCCCAGTAGCCAACGGAGTTCTAGTGTTGAAAGTTGCAACTCCTTGATTCAATTGATTGGTTTGTGCCTTCACAATTCCATTCTCAAGTAATCTGACTTCAATGTCGTCACTGCGTGGTGCGAACATTGATTCTAATCCCTCAAAACCAAACTCAACTTCAACTGAGATGTCTGAATCAGCCTTCAGATATGATGTCTCATCAGCAATTGTGATTCCACGGTCATTCAAAACCCTCCAATCAGTGATTTTCATGTCATTCTCTACACCTTGAGATGGACCAACTCCAAACTTGTGAACCCATGGTAAACTGATCAAACCATCAGTCATTATCCCGCGTAAAGTTAGGGTTACTAGGTCTTCATCCTCCCATGAAGCATTCAGCGAAAAGCGGAGAGTAGGATGTAACTCACAGCATATACCTGGCCCACTTGCGCCAACAGGGGTTGAATAAGAACCAGTGTCGAAATCTGCTGGAAGTATTATTGCCGCTGCATCACCCTCTAAAGTATCGGCTGGGAGCGGGGACGCTCCAGTCCAAACGGTGTAGGTGATTGCATTATTGTCACCAACTAAATCATACCTCAATGCTGCTAATTCACCGCTATTTACTGTCAAATTATGTTTGAATTCGAACATCTGCCAAGATGGTGATAATGTCGCTGACAGGTTAGCTGCTGATTCAAGTGAAATTGCTGTGGCTAAACCTGTATTCAATTCTCTCAAAGTGACTTCCATTGAACCTAGGTATGCCCAACTCATTGACAATGGAAGGGAAACCCATCCATCAGTCGCAGCCATACTTCCAGCGAGATTGTTTAGGCTGAGAATGAAATCCGATTCCGGCTCAAAGTGTAACAATGCTGAAGGGGAATGTGGAATTGCAATTCCACCGAATCTAACTCCACCAGCTAAAGCATCTAACATCATTTCTACAGCCACGTATTCTACTCCACTTTGACTGTACACAGGTTGTGAAATCATTAACTCGGCCACCAAATTTGCCTTGTCTGCCTCCTGAACTCGTAAAGTACGGGATTCATCTCCACTACCAAACGTCCATGATGATATAACACTGCCACCAATCAGCAATTGGATTTGTAAATCTGAAACCCCAGTTGATAATTCGGGGCTGATTTCAAACACAAAATCTCCGACTGAATCCTTAGGTATCCAAACCTCAACATTATGCTGGTTAGGGAATTTCAAATCTGTTGAGCGATTTCCGTTTGCTAGAACATCTTGCCAACCCCATGTACCAATTGAACGGTTGGTGAGCCCCCACTCCTCATTACCATCGTTACCCAAATCAATGAGAGGCGATTCTGGCAGGCCAGAACCATGTAATTCCACCTCAAATCTTTGCAAATCAAAATATTGTCCCTGTCCGATCCATCTGAATTGAATTGAATTCACCCAACTATCTAGATTCGTCAAACCGCTGGTTGGTATTGTTACCCAAGGGCCGCCATCAATAGTTGCTTCCAAGTGCCCTCCACCAGTTACTGTCAACGCAGTAGAAATCCTACTAATTGGTCTTCGAGAAATGAATTCCGGTGAATAAGCCTCACCATCACCAACTATGCTATCACCATCCCAACTACATGCTATCAAACTCCAATCAGAAGGGCTGTCATCAAAACTGTTGACAAATAGCCCTTGAATGTGAACCCCATTCACTTTGGTAACAGAACCAGTACCCATCGCTTCCAAAGTTACCTTGAGGCGTATTGCTGGATGCTTTTGCCAGTCAATCCCACCTAAATCAGCCCAGTTCCCTTGGCGCTGGTAAAAACCATCAAGCGGTGTGTTATTTGATGCATCAAGAACTGACCAAGTCACAGCATTTGAAGGAGCATCAGTGTCAATACTCATCACACCATATGGGCCAGGAAGTGAACGGAAATTTGCATTGGTAGCACTTGGGCCAAATGCGGGAGTTGTCCAGTTACCTTCCCCACCCGGTTTAGTTAGCCTTACATCGTCTATGAACCACCAATCGCAACATGTGCCTGAACCGTGCGGAAGTCGAAATCTAAACTGGAAGTTTGAATGAAAGGCATCATTTGGGAGATTGAATTGAGAATTCACATTAGTGTACCCCGGATATCCTAATCCTGCGTTATAATAGGTAATTTGACCCCAACTTCCTGATGAGCGCTTGTATTCCACATAGAGATGCTCACTTGAATCAGGATCTTCACCACATCCACTACGCCCCTCTGTCATCCATAGAGACATCATCCCCTGAGATAATGAAGAGAGATCTATGGTGTTAGATGTGACTGAAACTGTGCTATGCCTTAGTGTCAATGAGCGGCTACTGCTTCCATTTGTACCACAACTCATAGTATTGATTAATCCATAATTGGTATTGGATGAAGTCCATCCAGAGGGTATATTGCTAGAACCTTCAAAGGACCAATATTCATCAATCGCTGAAACTTGTAATCCAGTTGAATTGTAGTCAACACCTTGAGAAGTAGCCCCAGTTTGATTGAAATCATTGGGGGCAGTGAAGGATATTCCTTCGCTTCGAGGTAGAGCAGTGGGTGAGAGTTCAAGACTGAGATTTCGGACTGCTTCCCCCTCTGGAACTTCAACTTTGAAAGAATTAGTCACTACATTGGGATGGCTATTGATAGTCACCACTTCTGTTGAGTTCAAAGATGCAAAACCATTGACGTCTATTTTCTCAAGTTCTCCATCCTGTGTGGTGTTTCCGGTCAGATTAGGAGCGAATGCAACTAACGACATAGTGAACATTATGAATATCAAAAAGATTGCGCAACGCTTCACTGGATACCCTCCCCTCATCTGACGATGTATGGAACCTATAGTCAACTTTGCCCATAGGGCAATATTAGAATAATCCTTTGAAAGCAGATGGATGGATTCTTAATTAGAAACCTGTAGGATGGTTCGGCGGCGGGATTCTGTCGCAGTTGTGGTTGCTGTGGATTTAGGTCGCCTTGAGGATACCTTTCTGCCTGCAGAGAGCAAGAAAAAAACCGGTTCCGATACGATTTTTGCTTGGTACGGTAGATATCTGCAAGCCAAGGCACTTGGTGAACCAGCGATTAACGGAACCGTTGGTAGCCTGCTTGAAGATGATGGAGCACTCGCTGTCAACAGCGTTGTAATGGATTCACTACGCAAGCAGTCTGATGTTGATTTTTCATCGTATGCACCGCTTTCTGGCTTACCAAATTTCAAGAAATTAGCGGCTGAATTAGCAATTGGCCCAAGGCTTGCTAGCCTACAAGATATCGGCCTACACAGCGACTCAGTTGCAACCCCTGGTGGAACTGGCGCACTCTATCTCTCTGCAAGAACGATGTTAGCTGTAGGTGATACGATATTATTTCGTTCTCAACGCTGGTCCCCATACGATACTTTAGCAGCAGAATGTGGATTAACTATTGCTGAATGGCCAATTCTCAATGAAGATGATGGACATGAAAAGGTAAACTTGCCCGCCCTTGAGTCAATGCTTGAGAATATAGCAACATCTCAGAAAAGAGTGCTTTCTTGGCTTAATGATCCAGCCCATAATCCGACTGGGATTTCACTAGATTCAGAGGGCAGAGATTTGGTTCTAGACGCGTTCCTGAATTGTGCTAGAAATCACCCCGAAATTGGAGTTACACTATTCCTTGACACGGCTTATGCCATCTATGCAGACGAACCATACGGATGGTCAGAAACAATACACAAAAAGTTCTCATGGGCTGAATGGCCCGAAAATTTGCTTATTTGCTGGGGTTTTTCGGCTTCAAAATCACACACGATTTATGGCCTTAGATGTGGAGCAATTGTGTTCCTACATCCTTCCGAGGACTATGTCAACAGACTTAGCGAGGTTTGTGCTGTAACTGGAAGAGGCACCTGGTCTCTCGCACCCCGCCTACCACAGTCTGCGCTCATCTCAATTCATACCAATGAATCAGAGGCTCACGCGTGGGGAGAAGAAAAAACAAGATTGAAACACTTGCTTACAGAACGGAGAAGGATATTCAATGCTGCAATGGCAAAATCCAATTTACCTCTAATGCCATCTGACGATGGTTACTTTGCTTTCATTCCTTGTGATGACCCTGTTGCAATGGCCGAAAAGGCATCTGAATCTCAATTATATGTAGTCCCACTTAGTGGTGGAGTCAGAATTGGTATCTGCTCTATTGGAAGCAATCAAGTTGAGCGGGCAGTAGAAATCCTCATTGATGCGTGGCACAGCCTTACCGAATGAGGGACTGATGTGGCTAGCAACACTCGGGCTAACATGTTCATCGCGGCTTGGCTCTGCATGATACTTGCATCTGGGGTAATATTCGCTAGTCCAGCATACATTGCAATTGGTGCACCCATCGGTTTAGCGGGAGCGGCTCTGTTTGTGCTAGCATTCGCTCGCGTTGAAGAACCTAAACCAATGAGCGAGAAAGATATTCAAGATTGGGCGCCTGAATCTGGTGAACTACCAGATGGGGCAGAGGGGAGCATCATGTATCGCATTGATACGACCTTAGACGAACCCGTACGCACCAGTGTTTTGTGTGGTAAATGTGGTGAATTAACTTGGGTTGATGGTAAAAGACCTCAAACTTTCATTTGCCCTGGATGTGACATACTGTTGTGGGATAAGCCTGAAGATGATGAAGAAGAGTGAATAATTACCTTCTCATCTCCAATTGATTCAAGGCATTCCGGCTTTCCCAACGCATTGGAGGGAGCCGCATGGAGTTGAGTAACAACGAGCGCCGTATGCTCAAAGCGATGCTTTCTGAGCCTGAACGTGTTTGGGATTTGGCTCCGCTTCTCGAATCATGTGGCTGGGATGACCAAGCCCACGTTGCCGGCGCTGGGGGCTCACTTGCTGAGTTGGGATTGGTCAATCAAACCGAAAGCCGGAACAAGATTTGGCGGCTTGCCACAGAAGGTCAAGCCGCCGCTGAAAACGGCCTTCTTGAACAAAGAATATGGGATTGGCTATCGCAACAAGAAGGCCAAGTTGGCATGAAAGAATTGCAAGCATCTGATGTTGTTGAAAAGCGGGAATCAGGAGCTGGAATCGGCCTACTCAAAGACCTTGGAATCCAATTAGAGCGCGGCCAATTTGTTGTCCCATCATCAACAGGTGCTATCACAGCAACCTTGGAAATGCGGGCCGCATTTATCTCTCAACTTTCTGAGTCTGATGGAAACGGCGTACAAGAAAACGATCTAGATACCTCACAAATTGACTACTTCGCCGCCCGCAAAGGAATCATCACCTCCTCAGAAGAGGTGATTAGAACTTGGCAACTTTCTACTGAGGGAAGAACAGTCAATGATTCAGCACTTGAGGAGCGACTTTTGGTGGCAGACGTTACTCCTGAACTTCTACAAGGTGAAGAATGGCGTTCAGCCGATTTCAAGCCATACGATGTTACCCGCGAAGCTCCAACCCCTCAAGTTGGAAAATCTCACCCAATGCAGGCACTAATTGAGAGGATACGAGCCATTTTCCTAGAAATGGGATTCACTGAGATTGATGGCAATTATGTCACAACAGCGGGTTGGAATATGGATGCATTATTCATCCCACAAGACCATCCAGCAAGAGAAATGCAGGATACTTTCTATCTTGACAAACCTGAATCGGTACCACTTCCTAGTGAAAGAACCCAGCAATGGGCTGACGTGCACGAAAGTGGAGGGGAGACCGGGAG
Organism: Candidatus Thalassarchaeaceae archaeon; assembly: GCA_965659915.1. Classification (GTDB taxonomy): domain Archaea; phylum Thermoplasmatota; class Poseidoniia; order Poseidoniales; family Thalassarchaeaceae; genus MGIIb-Q1. Next base: position 4,281 of record CBFHYB010000039.1, on the reverse strand, counting down.
TACTGGTTGGGGCGGGGAATTTTCATCTGAAATCTCAGAGAAAGGGATGTTACGCACACATACAACCGTCAACACAGTACGTCATTTAGAGGAGAACCCCGACAAACCTTGCCGCGTTTTTAGTATCGGCAGAGTGTTTCGCAAGGAGAGTATTGACCGGACTCACTTACCAGAGTTTCACCAGATTGAGGGAATTATCATGGAGCCAGGAGCGAGCCTACCTATGTTGGTCACCACTCTCAAAGAGTTCTACGCCAAAATGGGATATCCGGAAGTGCGCGTCCGCCCAGCTTATTTCCCATATACCGAACCAAGCATGGAAGTTGAAGTCAAATGGCGTGGCCAATGGCTAGAGTTAGGGGGAGCAGGGATTTTCCGTCCTGAAGTAACTGAACCCTTAGGTGTGAATTGGCCTGTTTGCGCATGGGGAATGGGGCTTGAAAGATTGGCTATGCTTGTACTTGAACTGGATGATATCCGCCAATTATACATCTCTGACTTAGAATGGTTAAGTCAACAACCTGTTCTTTGAAACAGATGATGACTCATTCTGAAAGTAATTCACGAACATCTGCAAGCACTAGGTCTGGAATCCAATCAACATCGCCCCACCAAACTCTTTGATATCCATTTTTATCTACAAGAATTGTTCCTGTTGAATGGTCTACTAAGTAATCAAATGCAGGATGGTGTCGGCCACTTGTTTCATCGCTACCACTTGTGTTATCGGTGTTATTTTGGTAACCATATTCATCGCTAGAAACAGTTCTCAATCCCACATCAAAATTACCCCAAACTGGCTCCAAATCATCAACTTCACCGGTTAAATGATTCCAATCAAGAGTCATATTTTCTTTGTAAGTTGCTAATTCTGTGATATTGTCAGTCCATGGATCAACGGTGATTGAAATAACCTCAACATTTGACTGCTCATCCTCAGTCAATTGGCTATACAGCCATTTTGTATTTGCTGAAACCACAGGGCAGACATCAGGACACCGAGTAAACATGAAAACTACGATGACTACTTTGCCATCAAAATTTTCACTACTGTAATTTGTACCATCATGAGCTACCAAATCAAATGGTTCAACTGCAACTGCGGGATAGATATCATCACCGTTGAAATCATCAGGGATTGATGGTTCTCCTCCAAGACAACCTGAAATAATTCCAGAACATGCAAGAATTGCAACTAAGAATAGCGAACTAAACCGTCTTGTCATCGAAATCACTCAAGAGAATATAGCGGTGGATATGGATATCTTGCATCTCTATCAGATTCCATCTGTACTACGTAAACCCCTGACACCATTTCTGAAATCATAATAAATCCACGAGG
>CBFHYB010000039.1:0-2840 GCA_965659915.1 Candidatus Thalassarchaeaceae archaeon | reverse complement strand
ATCATATTGTAACCCCCAATTGAAAGGAATCATGCAAGAAGCCCAACAGTCAGCCATATCATATTCAAGGGTTGAAGCAGGGTCATCAATCCAAGTTGGACCAGCGCTCAAGTAATATCCATTGGTTTTTGTTTCACCAAGTTTGGATATTGCCTTGAATCCTCTTTCTGGCTCGGGAACTCCATTCTCCCAAACAATATCTTCCCAAATGTGACCATGGTCAGTAACCCATGTGCCAGCATGGTAGTGTGCCCAGTAAACTTCGCCACCAGTTCCAGTATCACCATTATGTGGGCTGAAGATATATCCGCCAGGGATGTAGTGCTGAGGGTGTTTTGAGCCGTTCGCTAGAGTGCCTTCGCCAGGTAATCTCCACTTGCTAACAAGGAACGGTTGTGTAGGGTCGGTGGTATCAATCGTCCAAAGATAACCAGTGTGATTTGAGTTTGAACCATACTCAGGTGCGATGACAGTGTAGTGCCTCCAATTGATTCCATAGGTTGGGTCATCTGGCCCAATGCCACAGGATTTAGGGAAAGTTGCAACTGGGTCATATTCACTGATCCCATCACAAACAAGATGTTCGTAAGGAACTGCATAGTGGATGTTGTCATTGCCTTGGTTAGCATCAAGCCATTCTTCTGAGGTCATATCTGCATGACCGCCACCATCTGGTCCATACCAGCCATCATCGGCAGTAGAACAGCCCATCCAGCGACCAACCTCATTATTCTGAGGCCATGAGATTCCTTCTGGGTCAGGAATTTGTGGAGGTGTTGAGACATCAACCATTCTCAGACCAGCACCCCAATAAGAGATGTAGAGGAGTTTCTGTCCTGTTATTGGGTGGACAGAGTAAACATTGTCGTGATTGAAGATTGCCCCGCCACAGGTTGTATCGATTTTAGGTGAATATCCACCCCATCTAATGATATCACGACTCTGATTATCTTGTTCATCAGTTTGTGTTGGGTTCAACCATGACTCAAATCCTAGAGGAACATAGAAGATTTGCGTGCCTTTGTAGTAAGTCCCTGAACTTCCCTCAATCATCTCAGGATATGGGTCTGCGCCAAACAAGAAAAGGTGGCACTCCTCACCGGACCACATTGGATTGGATGGTTGCCAATCACAGTAGACATCTAGGTCCTGATTGTGAAATCCTGCTGGTGGATTATTCCACTCTGCTACCTTTATTGGTTCAAGTTTATTTCCAACATAGATAACATCTAGACGATTAGTACCGCTATTTGCGTCATCGTCGTTAGGTATAGGATCCAACTCACTATTTGTCAATTCGTGATTAACTAGAACCCAATTATTGTCCTTAGTAACCTTGATGTCAATTATTCTAGCAATTTCAGCATAATAAGTTGAAAGCAATGTGATATTGTTTGGATTTGAAATATCTAAGATTTCAAACTGATTGTAGGATGAAACATAGGCATAGCAACCACCTGTTCCATCTCCATATATTTCACAATCATCCATGAAATTTCCTTCGATGGAGATTTCTGAATTATCACCAGGAGTAGGACCAGTATTCTTGTATTCAGGATAACAAGGCCTACCCGCTACATTGTCTAATTCAGCTGGAGGCTTTTCATTGCCGTCACAATTCAGATTGTGGTAATCAATCAATTGCATGTTTGAAGTCTTTAGCCGGTGCGCTAACAAATCATTGTGACTATGATTATCATCTTCAATTTCAGTGACTGGGTCTACCCAATTCGCCATTGGATCATCAATAATATCATCATTACCGCTATAATTGAAGGCAAACCAAGTCGCGGTTGAAAGCAAACTGAATGAAACCAATCCTACGATTGCATAGGTAATCAACTGTTGTTGGGTCGCTGCAGATTCATCGCTGAGTTTCGCTCTGTGCATTATAATCCACCCTCAACGCCCTACGGGCGTGGCCTCCGCTATGGTCAACCATTCAAGACCATTGCGCTTAATCGGAATCCATCACTAGTCCAAATGATTACAAAAATTACAAAAACAAATTATGTAATTTGGGATGAAGCCACACCTTCGTACGGCTTGTCAACATCTAACTGAACAATGTACAATCCGGTTGTAATACAAGAAAGGTAAGTGTATCCTTTGTGATACTCTGCAGCCCACAAAAATGGAATCCACTCAAAGTCATAATATGATGAGTCAAGGATTACACCATCGGCGCCATGTGGCACATAATAACCTACAGTTGAGTCAAAGTAGACCGCTGTCTTGTTACGATTATCAAGTCCGGCTTTCATCAGAGTTTCCACATCTAATATCCACACTCCTGAATGGTAATGTGATAGATAAATTCGGCCATCCCACGCACCACCAAGTGAGGTGTCGGGCATACCGGGCAGACCTGTCTGGAATATTTCTAAGTCGGCGTTGTGAGGACTAAACAGCAACCATTCAACCCCACCTGGAATGAAGTGATCTTCTGCAAATGGAATTTCCCAATTATGGATTAGACGTGGTTTGAATGTCATTTTCCCATTTACCATCTCATACGGAGTTGTGTCAATCAAATATGAAAGCCCAACTCCTACAGTTGTCTCAAGAACTTCAGTAGCCAAGAATGTGAGGTGCATCTTTCCAGAAGGGTATCCTAGATGGCTTGCATCAACCATTTTGTCAAATGGTTCGGCGTAATGGATGTAAGAGGCGCGGCCTCCATTTTCATTGCTTGACCAACCGGCATCGGGCGTGCCATCATCGTCCAAATCAGAGAAGTTCATCCATAGGCCTACTTCGGGAGCACGCCACAAGCATCCAGCTTGACTTCCACCAGAGAGTCTGCAAAGTGAGCCGTGCCACATATATTCACCCAAATC
>CBFHYB010000038.1:0-13015 GCA_965659915.1 Candidatus Thalassarchaeaceae archaeon | reverse complement strand
TCAAAGACTGGAGGGCCATTGATGGACTGCCTTGGTCGGTGAAAACTATCCAACCTAATGGCTCCAAAGTGAAGTAAAGTGCTATGATTAGGAGAATACCCCCAATTAATCCCGATTGCCAACTGCTTCGTTCACGACTATGCATCAGCAGTACCGTTGCAACTATGACTAGAAGTGGAATCAGAAGTGATACATAGAAAAATCCTAGATTGAAAATCATAGATGCTGGCAAATCCGGATCTGTGTCGCCGAGTGAATTGCCAATAACTGAAACTGTTAACCACCAAAATATACCAACAACTGTGAAAAGTACGCCACCCATTACGGAACGACTGTGAATCATTTGGCCCATCTCGTGACGGTCTTTGGGCTCAAGACGATTGAGGACGCTATCGGCGAGTTCTAGATTTGCAGGATTGGGGAGGTTTCCGCTATTATCTGTCACTTCAATGCGGGATTCTGCATCGTTATTCCCGTCATTAAACGAGGTTCCCGCGTCAGTCATGAATAGGTTGGCTATTGCGTGGGATGATAAACGATTGCCCTAAGGGCAAGGCAGACATGCATGACTTGGCACCTTTCCTGAATTGCCGAGATGATGGGCGGCCACGTCTGATGGGAATCGTCAATGTGACCCCTGATTCATTTCACGCCGCATCAAGAGTCGCTTCTTTAGAAGCGGCAATAACAACTGCACTGGATATGTGGGAGGCTGGTGCAGATTGGATTGATGTTGGAGGAGAGTCAACTAGACCAGGGGCTCAGCCAGTTCCAATTAGTGAAGAAATATCCAGAGTAATACCAGTGATTGAAGCATTGAGAAATGAACGCCCTAATGGACTGATCTCAATTGATACTCGACATGTGAGTGTAGCTGCTGCCGCATTAGCAGCCGGTGCAAACATGGTCAACGATGTATCTGGGTTGCGAGACCCTGAAATGTTTAATTTAGTGCTTGAATCAAAATGTGCAGTCTGCATTATGCACATGCTTGGAGAACCAGGAAATATGCAATCAAATCCTCAATACGAAGATGTAGTCCAGCAAGTTAGTGATAACTTAGTATCAACCGCTAGAAATCTCATTCAAGAAGGGCACCCAGCCAATCTTATTGCCTTAGACCCAGGAATTGGATTTGGAAAAACTTTGGAGCAAAACCTTGCCCTATTAGAAAAAAGTCAACCTTTCCGAGGGGATGAGGGTTTCTCCCTACTTTGGGGTGTGAGCAGGAAATCCGTATTTAGGGACCTACTTTCTAGAGAATCTAGTGACCAAAGATTATCTGGGACTTTAGGGGTTGCAGCACATGCGATGAGCCAAGGCGTGGATATCCTTAGGGTTCATGATGTACCTGAGCACCATGACCTGCTAACTGCCCTATCTGAATTGAGTAATTTCTCACAATAAACAAAAATATCAAGTCAATTAAACAGGAAGTAAAGGGGGTAGTTTGGAGAAATGAGTAGCGTCCCTATCGTGGATATTGATGAAAAATTGCGACTTATTGGCACTGCTCACGTCAGTCGTGAAAGTGCAGAAGTCGTGAAGCAACAGATTTCTGAATGGCAACCAGATATTGTTGCAATTGAACTTGATTCAAACCGACTTGCACATCTGCAAAATCCTGAAAAATTTGATGATGAAGCGCTTTCAAAGGTTCTGAAAGAAGGACGTACTTCACTATTATTATTCCAAAGCCTACTAGCAATTGAACAGCGGAAAATGGGAATGGAGGCAGGTGAAAGGGTTGGGGTTGACCTCCTAGCTGCTGTTGATGCAGCAGAAGAATCCAACATTCCCATTGAGTTAGTTGATCGTGACATCCAAATTACTTTGAAACGTGCTTGGAAGAAAATGAAATTACGTGAAAAATGGCGGATTCTATACTCATTACTTGCTGACGAGCCTGATGAAGAAGATATTGATGTTGAGGAATTACTTGGAGATGGTGATTTAATCACCCAATTAATGGAAGAACTACGCGCTACTGCTCCTGGCGCTGGTGAAGTTCTTGTTGATGAAAGAGATGATTACTTATCTGGCTCTATAGAAAATTTACGAGGTGAAAAGAAAGTCTTGGCGGTTATCGGTGCAGGCCACATTGATGGGGTCAAAAAACACCTCCAGAATAACCAAAAACTCAGCCAAGAAAGATGGGATGAATTACTTTCAGTACCTTCACCTAATCCCATATGGAAGATGATTAAATGGGGATTCCCAGTAATCATTCTCGGATTGTTTGGATTTCTATTAATGCAAGGTGATTATGAAGAATTGCTCACCATTGCATACACTTGGCTAGCTCTCAATGCTGCTCTTGCAGCACTTGGTGCGCTACTTGCAAGAGGGCATCCGTTGGCTATTCTAACTGCAGCATTAGCCTCCCCCATCACATCACTGAATCCAACTCTAGCCGCAGGTTGGTTTGCTGGTGCAGTGCAAATGAAAATCGCTAAGCCAACCTCAAAAGACCTACAAGATTTCTTGAAATTAGATTCTTTTGGCTTATTTTGGAGTAATCGAGTTGGACGCGTCTTAATGGTCACCGCGCTTGCAAACCTTGGATCATCAATTGGAGCATATCTTGCTGGAACAGCAATACTTGGTACTTTACTAGTCTAATATCCTAAAATTCAACAATAACTCCGAGTGGGGATATTGAAGAACCAAGCCCGATTCGGCTACATCATGGTAGAAGAGGTAGTCATAGTCGGGGGAGCAAGAACTCCATTTTGCGAATGGCTCGGTGGCAAGCGTGGGGATGGAAAACCCGGTGGCCTATTGGCTGAAGTTTCTGCCGAAGATTTGGGTGCAACTGCTATTCGCGGTGCCCTAGAAAAAACTGGTACTGACCCAAATGCAGTTGACCATGTGGTTATGGGCTACGCATTGCAGACTTCAGACCAGGCAATTTTCGGTAGCAGACATGCTGGGCTAAAGGGTGGAATACCTCAAGAAGTACCGATGTTAACTCTTTCAAGAATATGCGGAAGCGGCGCCCAGTCCATCGTTAGCGGCGCACAAATGATTATGCTTGGTGATGCTGAAGTTGTTGTTGCTGGTGGAATGGAAAACCTCTCTCAAGCACCTCATGTTCTACGAGGAATGCGGGACACATACAAACTCGGAAGACCACCTCGCGAGGGGGATGAATTAGCCAAAGATATGGAGGATTATCTCTTTACAAACCTAGTTGACAGAACTTGCGGTTCCTTCATGGCTCAAACTAGTGATGAGTTGTGCTCACGAAAAGGAGTGGAGCGCGGTGAAGTTGATGAGTTCGCAGCACTAAGCCATCAGCGTACTGAAAAAAGTGTCAAAGAAGGTGTTTGGGCTGAAGAGATTGTTGAAGTTGATACCCCAAACGGTCCTGTCGGGGCTAAAGATGATGACCATGTGGTTCTAGGAACAACTGTTGAAACACTATCAGGACTAAGAACACACTTCGGACCAGATTCACTAGTCACTGCTGGAAATGCATCCGGTGTTGTTGATGGTGCGGCCGCTGTGGTCATCAAGTCAGCCAGCCGGGCTAAATCTGATGGCGACCAACCTTTGGCTCGAATAGTATCATGGGGCATTGTTGGTTTAGAGCCCGCTATCATGGCCTATGGCCCAGTCCCAAGTAGTCGCAAGGCTTTGGAAAAAGCAGGTATGACAGTTGATGACATTGATTTGTGGGAAATCAACGAGGCTTTTGCTGGCCAAGCCGTTGCCTGCATCAAAGATCTAGGAATTGATGTTGACAAAGTAAATGTCAATGGGGGAGCAGTTGGACTTGGCCATCCTCTTGCCGCTACTGGAACCCGACTTGTTCTCACTCTTGCTCTTGAACTAAAGCGAAGAGGTGGTGGATTTGGAATCGCTACGGCCTGCATCGGCGGTGGACAAGGGATTGCGCTCATTATTGAGTCGATTTGACCATTTCTGTATATTTTATACATAGGAGGGGTTAATTACAAGCCACTCGCATAGAACATTGATACCATGGAAGAACACGTAATTACTGAGCACATCGAAGGGGCCGGACACGCAGGGAAAAAACGTAGTTTGGTGAAAACCCTGACATGGAGGGCCATCGCCACGACAGATACCATCATTATTGCCAGAATAATAACTGGAAGTTGGACTGTTGGGTTCGGGATTGCCGGAATTGAGGTACTGACCAAGATGGCGTTGTACTATCTGCACGAGCGCGGTTGGAGCGCTTTGGATTGGGGTTTAGAAGACATTGATGTTGATCTAGATTCTCTGGTTAAGCAACGCCAGGTCAATTGAGGCACGCATTGATGGCGGTTTTGATGAACAGATTATCGCAATTCTAATACAATCATATCAACCACCATTTTACACAAAAACATACACAAAGTGCATAGGCTAGATGGCTAGCCGAGCGGCCATGGGCGGTTATACTACACGTAGATTATTTGCTAAAACAATTCTTTGGAGAATTATTGCGACTTTAACAGGAGCTGCAGTAGCTTGGATCCTAACTGGGGAAGTAGAAACAGCAGGAAAATTCATTCTTCTTGAATTCCCACTGAAAATGTTGTTCTATTATTTACATGAAATTGGTTGGAATAAAACCTCATGGGGAAAAATAGCGGTTCAGGATTAATATTTTGATTCACATAATCATTCTTCAGTAATGAACCAATGTTCTTTTCGTGGCCCCAATGGGCGTTTCATCCATAGTGGCCTACGCTCCCCACGTGGATGCGTTTCCCTTTCTTTGGCCCAATCATTCCATTTTTTGTAATGAGCCATTGATTTTTTCATATCAACTTCAACATCACCATACTCTTCCCCATCATCTGGCTTTGAAAGCCAAACCTTCTGAAGCCAGCAATGTGCTCCGCTAATTGGATCGGGTTGAACTGCGTGGGTGATATTTTGGTGAACTCCACCATCTCGCCACCAAATACGATTTGTATCCCTATCTTTAGACTTCCAAGGACGAATCCCTTCAATGGTTCGCATCCTCATCTTGCCGTCTCCGATATCTTTGATTTCAACCGTATTGGATAGGAATCTGTTGCCGCGGTCTTGTTTTCTACGCCATCTCCCAATATGATGAGAACATGCAACTACCCCAGGTTTGATTGATTCAGTAACCCAAACTTTGTCTACGAACCAACCTATTTCGGTCTTAATTTTCAGCAATTCACCTTCTGAAACTCCTAATTTCGCTGCATCCTTAGGGTGTATCCAAATTGGATTCTTGTGAGCGATTTCAGTCAACCATTTTGCGTTGGCTGAACGGGAATGGATATGTTGTGGCAAGCGGAAATTTGGCAAAAGGCAGTATGCATTATCCTCCTGCAATTTTGAGGGATGCACATGACTATTGATTCGGTAGTGAGGAATTGAATGCTCTGGATATCCAAACTCAATCATTGTCTCAGAGTAAAACTCCTGTTTCCCACTTGGAGTTGGCCATCCTTCTTCCTCATGTACATTGTAAACAGAAGGTTCAATCAAGAATGCGCCATGCTTTCTCATGTAATCAAGTGCGGTTAAACCCTCTTTCTCAGCAGCCTCTGGAAGTCCAGGGACGTGCTCGAATGTGAATTGGTAATACTCATCCACAGTGATTTTCTCGCCTTCACGATAAGGACTCATGAAATGCTCACGAATACCCATAGTGCCATCGTCAATTCGCCATGAAAGTTCAATCCAGAATTCATCTTCTTCCCATACTGAGCCAGGGTTTACTTCATGAGTAAAATCAACTTCCTTGCCCTCTCTTCTTGCAAACTCACGCAGAACGGGTTGCCTGAATGCAACCCATTTTCCGGCTTGGGTAGCGTAGGAATTGATATCATGCCGTTCTGATGCATGACCCATTGGCAGTACGTAATCAGCCAAAAATGCCGTCTCATTCCATGTTGGTGTCAACGCCACATGGCAGCCGATTGATTCTTCGTTCTGCAACATTTCCATCCAAGAGAATCCATCAGGATATGTCCATACAGGGTTGAATACGCGAGTGAAATACACATCCATTTCACCCCTTCCTTCTTTCACCATGTGTGGTAATATGTGGCTCATCTCAAAATGAGCCAATGTGTATTCGGGAGGGAAATGTAACTCATTCCAACCATCGGGGTCAGGTGGCTCATCAAACAAAGTTGGCTTGTACTTAGCCCATGAATTAGGAGCAGTGCCACCAACTGTACCGACTGAACCGGTTAATACATTGAGGAAATGTAGAGTTCTACTAACTTGCCATCCACCAAGATTACCAATACTTGCTGAGCGCCAAACGTGAGCCGACAGGGCGTTACCAGCCTCAGCAACAATTTCGCCAACTTCAATCACCTGTTCAACAGGGATCTTACACTCTTCAGCAGCAAATTCTGGTGTGTATTCAGCATACTCTACCTTCATGAGTTCAATAAAATTCTCAAAAGTACGTGGTTTATCGGGGTGATCCGCCTCTAACCACATTTCCCAATTAACCCAGTTTTCAAGAAATTCACGGTCATAAGTTCCCTTGTCAAGTATCATCTTCGCCCAAGCAAGGAAAAGCGCTGGCTCTGAACCGGGCCATGTTGGCACCCAATGGTCAGCCATTGCTGCAGTGTTAGATAGTCGCGGGTCAATGACAATGAGTTTAGCACCATCCATCATGCCCTCAAGAATACGTTGCGCGTGCGGGTTGAAGTAGTGACCTGTTTCCAAGTGTGATGAGGTGAGGAGAATCACCTTCGCATTAGCGTGGTCAGGGCTTGGTCTGTCGTGCTTGTGCCATAATGCGTACCCTGTGCGCGCCCCTGCTGAGCAAATATTTGTGTGGCTATTGTGGCCATCAACACCCCATGCTTTGAGTACGCGATTAGCATATCCTTCATGACCAGGTCTACCTACGTGGTAAACGACTCTGTCTTTAGCACCGGTCTTCAGTGAAGCACGTATTTTTGATGAGATTTCGTCAAGTGCTTCTTCCCATGATATCTCTTCCCAATCACCTGAACCTCTAGCTCCTTTGCGACGCATTGGATTTAGAATTCTCTCAGTATCCTGAATCTGATTGATTGTCGCAGGCCCTTTTGCACAGTTTCTACCGCGACTACCTGGGTGGTGCGGATTGCCCTCAAATTTTGCAACTTGGCCAGAATCTTTGTCAACATATGCAAGTAATCCGCAAGCAGATTCACAATTGAAGCAGGTTGTTGGGACTAACGAATAATTTCTCTCAACTCTCTTCGGCCATGCATTTGCATCAAGTTCAATGTGGTCGTGCCAATTACTGGGGTCTGGATAGTGGCGAAGCGGTGATTCTGCCCCTGTTGCCATTTCCCTCTCAGGTATTTTTGGAATTAAGCGAATTGTCTCAGCGAGACGTTCGATGATTGACCTTTTCAACACCATTTTTAACACCTCAAGAAAGAGTCACCAACTGTGGTTTTTGAACCACATCTTTACCATGAACAAATGCTGCCCCTAGCACAATTGCTGAACCAATCAAAACTACTGGCTGAGGTAAGACAATGATTGCCAATACTGCTGAACCGATTATTACAGTCTCAATCAAAAATTTGAGTGGTAGAAGACTATCTTGAGCCCATGAGTGAGCCTTTGCTTGTTGGAAAAGCCAAGCAGTGTACACACCAGTCAGAGTGGATAGCGGGATTCCAGCAATTGCAAGGTAAGTTAGCAAGGAACGGTCAAGGTCAAACAATAGAATTGCAGCACTAGCAGACAATATGGCTCCAAACCCACCTAATATGTATGCGCCCTTTACTAACCAAGACGACCAATTAGGCCTTAGCAAAACATACAGAAATCTATCTGGTCTATCAAGGTCTTTTACCAATAATAAACCGGTGATTCCAAGAAAACCTAAGCCAATTACGATGATTGTCCACCAAAGCGTATCTGTCATTTCAATTATGCCTGCGAACATTGCTAGCATTGCCATCAAATAAGTTCCAGAAGCAATTCCTTTTGTCCAAATATATGCAGATACTTCCCAACCCCAAAGAACACCCTTTGAAGGTGCATCGTAAACTCTCTTGGCTTTTGGTGACATGTCACTAAGTTGTGACATCACATCACGAATGATTGCTTGATCTCTAGGGGCTGCTGCTTTCGCTTTCTTTTCAAGCGCTAATTGAACTATCATTGAAGGTGTATCTGCCTCCGATAAACGTGCATCTGCGTACTTAGCAAAGTGGCCGACTCCAAATGCTTGTTCAGTCCAAACCCCTGAACCTGTTCTCTCAGTTGCGGCTGGGTCAAGCATTTCTTCACTTGCCTTGATGTAATACAAATTTGGATTAGCACCTGATTCTGGCTTTCTAACCGTAGTTTCTTGAGTAGCAACTAATTGTGCTATCTTAGAATTCGGGTCATCTAAATCACCTGAGGTTATTGATTCAGTCGGGCAAACAATTACACATGCTGGTTCGTAAGAATGTTCAATTCTGTGGGCACAGTAATTGCACTTTGCAGCAGTACCATTGTTAGGGTCAATGTATAGTGCATCGTAAGGACAAGCTTGCATACAAGACTTGCAACCAATACATCGGTCGCTGTCAAAATCAACAATTCCATCGTCTCTTTTGAACAATGCATTAGTTGGACAAATTACTGTACAAGGTGAATCTTCACAATGATTGCAACGGTGAACAGAGAATTCACGTGATGAATCAGGGTAAGTACCCGTCTCAATATATTTGACATGCGTTCTGTTAACGCCTATCGGTACGTCGTGTTCAGATTTGCAAGCAACTGTACATGCATGGCAACCAATACAGGTTCTATTATCAATCACAAAACCATAATTTGTCATCGAATATTACCTCCACAATTTTGATTAAAACCCATATTTCCATTAGTAAAATCAGTTAGTTCACATGACTTGAATCCAATCATTTCATTACAATTTGAGAGTATCTAGACCACCGACTGGTAACTCAGTTAAAGGTTGTAATGGGCCACGAAGAGCAGGCCCCGCTGATAATGTTCCAATTATCGCTTCGTCATTGTAGATATTGTGAGCCAATGCAATCCAGGGCCTGCCTTCTACATCAATTACAACATCAATGAAATCTCCAAAGCCGCCACAGCGCACAGAACCACAATCTTCCGTCTCATCGAGATAATCCCATTTTTCATTAACTGCAACTGTCGTAATCAGGGGGTTTTCAGCATACGTATCTGTAATGATGCCCATGTACCCAGACCACTCTGAATGATTTGATTCACCTATGTAGCCAAACACAACTCTTCCATCTGCACCACCAGCTATCGTTGGGAATCCAGTATAGTTCACACCTGGTGGTGCGACCATCAAAGGAGTACTCCAAGTCTCACCTTGGTCAGATGAAAATGAATAGTAAGGCAAATCATCTGTAGCCACCCAAAGTGCGTGAACGTTACTCGCTTCATCAGTTCCAAGTGCTATTTCATGTCCACGTGATTGATGTTGTGTGTCAATAGTATGCTCGCTCCAAGTGCGGCCACCGTCCGTAGAGCGATATGCAGCAGGACCATCGCATGATGGATTTCCACGATAGATTGCACCATCATCTGCTCCGATTAAATGGCCATGAAGACCTGCGCATTGTAAAACACCATTTGGCCAGCCAGCAACTTGCCCTTCCCAAGTCACTCCACCATCAAGTGAAGTATCACAAAAAGCCCCAATTGGTCCTTGAGCTCCTGTATTAATACAGAAAACATAGATTGTTTCATGCAAAAGTGGCCCCGAAAAATCAGGACCAGGTGGAACAGAAGCAATTGATTGATGATCTTGAGGTGTATAAACTCCAGAAGCGGGGAAAGGTAAACTCCAACTTTCTCCTTCATTATCAGACCATTCAACAAACATTACTGCTAATGCATGCATATCGAATTTCATGATACGGTCAGTCCACGGGTCAACATAGACATACGGGTCATTAGAGTTGGCAACTTGACCTGTAGCACCTGACAAAAATGGCCCCACATCCTCCCAATTTTGACCTTGGTCTTGGCTTCGAATAATGTGTGTACCCATCCCCAAACCGTTGTGATTAGTAAAGACAATTGTGCCAGATGAAGTAATACCAATAGTTGGCTCAAAGGTGTCAAAACCAGTTCCGTAATAAGTCCCTAGAGACCAAATCGGAGTCATATTCGCTGACAAGTTTAGTTGGTCTGCAGACATATCAAGTGCATTAGTCCAGTTTGAAAAATGATAGAAGGTATTGTTTGCAATTGGTTGGTCGAAATCAAAGACGGATTCTTCCATCTCAATAGGTGATTCGTCGTTTCCAAAACAGCCTGACAGGGTTGGTGCAATCATCGTGAGCAGGACTAACATCGCAAACGCACGTGGACGCATGGTACGGCGAATACCAGTCAAACTTCAATGGTTTGGTGGGTCTATGTCAAGGCTAACGCAATAAAAATAGCAATTCAAGGGTTTACACCCTTCATCTTCATCATCTGAAAATTATTCAGAATTATCTTTATCTGATACAGTTCCAAGATATTCAGGAAGATCAACTCCTGCATTGGCAGCCACATCGTGGATTGGTGGTAGACTCTTCACAAGACTGCTGATGAAGTTAGATGTTGAGCTTCCATCTCCATCGCCGCCTGAATCCCAAACTGTGATGTTGTCAATCTTTAGATTCTTGATTGCTTCAACCTGTGCCTCAACCATGGACTCAATCTTCTCAACCATGAGTAGGGTTGCTGCAGCCTTGGGGTCTCCTCCTGCACCTGCCACTAAATTCTTGTAACCAGTTGCTTTTGCTTCCAAAACCTTCTGCACACCTTCTGCTTCTGCGGTATACTTAGCAAGAATTGCATCTGCCTCACCCCGTGCAATACGGCGTTGGCGCTCTGCCTCAGCCTCTGCAGCGATTTCAATCTGGGTCTTAGCAATCTCTTCTCGCACAATTTCTTCTGCACGCAGTCTTTCTTGCTCAAGATTATACTGTGCCTTCTGAACTTCCATTTCAGCAGTTCTTCGGGCAACTTCTGCACGACGCATTGCTTCGGCTTCTTTCTCTGCCAAACCAGCATTGTATTCTGCAATGTTAGCCTTGGAGGTGTTCTCACCCTCAATAGCCAGTGCTTCTTGACCTTGAACGAAGATACGCTGGTCTGCTTTTGCAGCCTTCTTTCCTTTCTCAGCCTCTGCCTCATTCTCTGCAACTTGAATATCACGTGCACGGTTTGCTTCAGCTGCTCCAATCGCACCATCTCGGTCTGCTACGGCAACGTCTGCCTTTGCTGCGTTAACTGCTGTTGCTGCTGCCTTCTTACCAATGCTCTCAATGTAATCGGAATCGTCAGTAATATCGGTGATATTAACGTTGATTAGGTATAATCCCAACTTATGTAATTCATGGCCAACATTGAGCGTAATGCGCTCTAGGAAATTGTCACGGTCTTGGTTAATCTGCTCAATGGTCATTCCGGCGACAGTCAAACGTAGTTGACCGAAGATAATCTCGGAAGCCATTTCCTCAATTTGTGACTTGTTCAGATGTAGAAGTCGCTCTGCGGCGTTGTTCATAATGAGCGGGTCTGTACTGACACCAACTGTGAAAGTTGAAGGCACGTGAATTCGAATGTTCTGTAATGAAAGTGCATTTGTTAGATTAATCTGAATGGTCATTGGAACCAAACTAAGTTTCTTGTAATCCTGAATCAATGGCCAAACCATGGTTGCACCTCCGTGAATACAACGGGATGCTCTGCCACCCTTTACTCGTCCATAAACTACCAAAATTTCGTCAGACGCACATCTTTTGTATCTGCTTACAATCAAAAGAAACATGAAAGCCAATACTGTTACTAAACCAAAAATTGTCATTACTCCCCAAAAACCTGCATCCGCCATAATTACACCTCATTCCTCTTCTTTTTCTGTTTCTTCTTTGACATCCAACATTTCAACAATTAACGTTGAACCAATGACGTCAATGACTCTGATAAATTCCCCTGTGTCAATGTGCATGGACTTGTCTTGGGACCGCGCTGTCAAAGTGCGAAGTGTGCCATCTACGGCAACCTGCACTTCACCAGATTCATTAGCGCGAATTCGGGAATAAACTTGACCACGTTCACCTATTGCATCCTCATACTTCATTGTACCATCAGCCTGTAAATTACTGATGCCTTTGAGCATCAAACCTACGCCATACATTGATGCCGCAGCTGCAAACCCACCAGCAATTACTGCGAATACTTCTGTATCAGTTGCTGATAATGTGAACATGCCAACATATCCGAACATCATCACTGATGCTGCCAGACCTTGTATACTGAATAATTCAAAGGAAAGATCAGAATCCATGCTCATATCTGTATCAAAAACAGAATCGAAAACCCCTCCTAGAATGTCGCCAAGCATCATCATCGCCATCAAAATTAGGAAGAATGCTGTCCCCAAGAAAGCACTCATCATGAAAATCATTTCAATAGTGCTGGGTGTGGATATATTCATAATCTCAGATACCCAATCTACAATCCCCATAACATTCTCTCCGTCATTCGCTTGATGGATTACTTAATGACCTTATCTGAATCGGATTCTGACTCAATTTGTTGTTTCAATTTTATTTTCTCAAATAATAGTATTAGCGGAAGAGACAGGCCAGCAGCAATTGTTGACATGAATAATAGGACATCCCTTCTGATGTAATCATAACCAGCACTCCAAACAATCAACCCTACCCAAAGAGGTAGAAACAAGAATAATGCCCGTTTCATGAAAGGCCAAAAGCCACCTAATAATTCCTCAGAACCATCGTCAAACATAAACTCAACTCACAGAGCAATTGCACCGAAAATCATGGCTGCAGCCCATATAGCTACACCAATCCAAGTGCCCTTTCCCTGTTTGGCAATTTGGTCAGGATGAACCTCTTTCTGTATTTTATTCATTGAATTCAGTAGTAAGTTTCGTTGCTCTTCTCTAAAAACAACAATAGCAACCATGACACAAGCAGCACCAGACGCACCAATTAGTGTTGTCAGCCACCCATCGAGGTCGTCCATCAATTTGATT
>CBFHYB010000037.1:0-13047 GCA_965659915.1 Candidatus Thalassarchaeaceae archaeon | reverse complement strand
AAATTGTTTTGTGCTGAGACGATAGCATCACGATCTTGATTACGCAAAACCTGTGCGTCTTCAGCAAATCCAGAGAATGCTGTCACACGAATGTGACCCGCTGGAACGCGGAATTCATAGCGCCCGTTCTCGTCAGCATCAACTGAACCAATTGGAATCCAATATTCTCTTGGGTCCTCATCAAATATGTCTTCGCCACTGTAAGCGTCACGCTCAATCAAAAGACGAGCCTTGGGGACTACTCCAAAGTCACCTAATTTGACTTCACCACTTAGGGTAGCACCACTGTAGTACTTGAGTATCTTTACTCCGGTATTAGCATCATACCAAGGGGTTGAATTAGTTGCTTCATCATTATACCAATTTGCGATAACAAAGTTTGACATCATAGCGCCCGGAAGCGGGTATGCATATTGCAAACTGCTGTTTGTACTGCCTCTTAGGTCAAAGTGTTGACCCGGTTGAGCAACGTTTCCAGGGAGACCCAACTGTGGGCTGCCGTATCCAATGTAAGCACGGGCAACCATTGTATCAAAGAATTCAGGTTCTTGATCAACTCGTAAATCAACTGCTTGAATAATATCTACATCCTGTGATTCACTCATTATGATATCATTCTTGTATTGCTCCTCATATTCATCTTGTGTCATGTCAACAACGAAGTTTGAACTACCTCTCTGTGTGACATACCACGTCTTCATGTATGTCTCAGGATCAAGACCTGCAAGTGTGGTGGGCGCATAGAAAATACCTGTTGGATTGCCACCACTGTTCTGATATGAGCCACCTGTAGGGTATAGACGATTATCGATACCAAAATATCGGATATCATGGTTTCTAGTGATGGTATCCCCTGGATTTCCTTCTGAATCCGCAACAATGTAAGTAATGTCATTTGTTAATTGGTGATACATATCAACTAATTCAGGCATATCCATCACAGTAGTCAAGAAAACCCTACCTAGTGCTAAGCGGGCATTCTGCCTGTGGATTGAAGATGATACATCATCAAAACTCTCAACAATATCCTTGGTGTACCAATAATTACCAATTACTTGATGAGTAAATTCATCAACAACTTCATCGTTACGGTCCTTTGATTGATTGAACTGAATCAATGCATCATTTTCATTGTTGAAATCCCCGCCGACTTGCTCTTCACTATCATATACACGATAGATTGTAGCAGATGTTGGCATTCCGTTGTAGTCAAGCAAATGACCTTCACCTAACGAAATAGGTCCTGCTTTCTTTGTGATTGAAAAGGAACGATCTCTTAAATCTTCAACCCCATTCTCCCCACCTAGAGTGTTTAGAAGTAGGAACTCCTCAATTTGACTGTCCGTCAAGTGCTTCTCTAAAGTGCGTTGGAAGTCTGGTGTGAATGTACCATCATTGTATCTCAAATCACCTTCTGCAAGTGTCATCGTGTAAAGTGAAAGTAAGTCATGATCACTTTGTGCTAACAACATATTTCCTGCAGCAGGAATACCTGATTGGAAGTTGTCAGCGACTGTTGGGTGCTTTCCTTGAGCCAAAGCTTGGAACCCATAATCCCACCATGAAACGAATGCTGGCCTTTGTCCAAATGGCACATCAGCATCCTGCTCTTCAAGCCACTGATATCCCTCATTCCAAGATTGACCATTGAATCCAGGTCCAAAAGCACCCATATACCAACAACTGGTTTCCTTGGTGTTGCCACGACAATGACTTGATGGATTGTACTGAGTAGAATCTAAGAAAGACCAACCAAAGATTGGATCCTCTGCACGCAGAATATTAGGTGTTATATTGTAAATATTTGAATCAACATCCTTCGCCTTTGAGTTGCCGGATGGAATACCTGAATCTAATCCGTAGGCTGCATGTTGCGCACCTACTAGCATGAAAATCATCAGAATAGGAACTATTCCAGGGAATTTTCGAGCCGTCTTAGTTGTTGAAGAGAATCGTGCTCTAGGTGAACCAATACCGAGTCTTCTCCAAGCCTTAGCGAAATCAGTTCCTCCAACCCACTGCCACATGATGACAAATGCCCAAGCACCCATCACTGCAACTGGAGGTGTTGCGTTGAAAATGAATCTTCCAGCACGCCAAGCCATTACTCCTGCAACTAATATCCAGATTGCTAAAACCAATCTGCTACTATCGCGGCGACGTAGGCCTTGCCAAAGTGCAACGAATCCAGAAAATAATGCTGCCAATGCTACAATTGGACCGAATGATGCGAATAGCATTGCTCGGCTTGGAGCCTGTGCTTCAGCGATAGTATCGAAAATCTTGTTCTTTGAAAGATAGTAACCACCAGTGAAAAGAACATCCCAGCCGTTGTATAATCCAATAAATTGGATCAACCAAAGAGCACCTAGGATTACACCTGCTAGCGCACCACCGCTCACCAATACCAGAAGCCATGGCTTGTCACGGAATGAAACAGAGACCCATCCTGCTGCAAATGTGAACCCTACGATGTAGAACATTGGTTGGAAACCACTAGCATCGAAAACCAATCCCAATTGCATATGTGCATAGAATGGCATCGGTATTAGGAATGTAACCAACATCATTGTCATAGCAGAAACATACAATGCCATGCTGTCACGTCTGCGGAATTGATTAATCACAATCTGAGCGAAGAACGCCAAGAAGACGATACCAAGACCATAGACGAATCCTTTCCACCCTAATGCAACAGTTGAGAATGCAATACCAGATAGAATGGCATTAGCAATTGCTCCTTGCCGCTTTTCAAATGTGGCTTTGATTCCTTTGAATAAATATGCAGGTGACCAATTTGCATTGGCTACCATCTTATCATCTCCTGCAGCCTTAACTGCTTTCAACCAGAAATAGAATCCTAGTGACAAGAAGAGGATTGCGAATGCGTCGTGGTCAGCCAAAGCGAAGGTACTGTGACCAACATGCCCTGGCATCAGAGCAATCAACCAAGCCGCAACTGCACCAGTAGCACGGCCAAAGAAGCGGTTACCAATTCCTGCAATCGGTAGCACAGTAAGTGCTCCATAAATTGCAGGTAGAGCAGCGACAGACCACCAAACAGCTTCCGATGCTGGAACATCTAGCAAAGGCGCTAGCATCATTCCTCCAACTGCCAGACTCCATGAAAACAGAGGTGGACGAGGATTGATTGCACCTAATGGGTAAGAACGATCCATATCGATGATGAAGTGATTGTGTTCAGCAAGGATGTATTCAACCGTTCGCATCATGTACCATGGGTCAGAACCACCAGTCAAGTCCCACTCATGGGTTCCACTAGCGTTCATGAAAGGAATAACATTCCATACCACACGAACTAGTAAACCAAAGAATAGAGCAGCACCTACGGTAATACCGTACCAATGCTCTGACCAAAATTGCTTAGCAAGACCAGGTGTTCTTCTTGGTGAACTATCACCCAATTTTCCTTTGACACTTAACATCACAACTAGCACATTGAGCCAGAAGAAGATGAAGAACCAAACAAACAGACCATTATTTCCTGAGAAATACGAGTGCCATTCTTGTGAACCATCCATTATGATTCCATTCTCGTGGAAGGAGCCAACTGAATAAATAAACCAGTTCATAGCGATTAAACCGCCACGAGTTCGCATATTTTCTGCAAAGCAATATGCTGTTAGTAATGAGATTATACCAGTAAATAGTGGCCACCATACGCCAAGAGAATCTCCTGATACTCTCTGTACTTCTGTTACTGAGAAGAAAGACGCTTCTGAAATTAGGTGGGCTGCGAGCCAAACCCCAAATGCAGCAAACAACGGAATGAATGCTTTATCGTTGATTTTCTCTGGAAGGTTGGAAAACCAACCCTTTGTGCTTGGCTTTGCAAATCTGCCACGAATACCCAGTGTGACAAGCACCCCCGTAAGGATGGCTATCATCCAGCCGTTGAAGAATAGGAAAGCCGTTGCTTCCCTATGTCCATCCATTGAGCCCCAAACGTTCTCTGTGAGATCTGGGAGCCAAGCACCGTTCACGAACTGTGTACCGTCCCAAGAAGGGGCTGCAACAGCCGCAAATGAAAGTGCGGCATAGAAGCCCATTACAATCCAGATGAATAGGTTCGCTTCATCGTTGCGACCTACTCTATCAAACATGTGGACTCCGAATGCTAAAGTCAGGAATAACGCTCCAAGCAGAGTGTTTCCTAAAATCAACTGTGGAATCGCTGCTGCGATTACTAGTGGCGAGTAGATTAGCAATGTGACCTGTGCAGGCTTCACTCCGAGGTTTGAGAAGACGATTCTTGGCACACTGCCGAACATTGCACCGATCGTGAGTAACACGAACGGCAATACTTGCGTCATTATTGCTGTCTCTTGATTATAGGTCACACCTAGTGGATACATTGCCATAGTCATTAGCAGCAGAATAAGTGCTGCCAATGGTGCTCTAGCAAGCCCCCACGCTACATTACGTAGCACAGATGCGTTTCCTTCATTTTCCATTTCCATTACCTCGGTTGTTGTCAGTCTTACGACCTTCAGCGTGGGCGCCACCTGACCCCTTTTTTTAACCGTTGCCAAACGAGCGCGCACACGCCTACGCGCACGTAAGGGGTAAAGCCGTAGTCCAACACTTGGAATTTTATTCTCTACAATGCCCTAAAACCGATGTCCGAACGATAGTGAGAACCTTCCAAAATGATGCCATCCATCAATGAATATGCAAGATTTCGTGCTTCATCCAAGTTTGGGCCGATACCTGTGCAAGCAAGAACTCGGCCACCACTTGAGACCAATTCACCCTCATTTTCATGCTTTGTACCCGCATGATGGATGAACGCGCCGCCGTCCCCGTTTGCAATCAGCGCAACTTCGATAGAAATGGGCAATCCTTTACGCGGAGAATCGGGATATCCTTCCGCCGCTAGAACAACTGTCAAAGCTGATGAATCGGTAAATTCAGGAGTGTGTGAACCTACTTCTCCAGAAGCAACAGAAAACAGTAATTCGTAAAGGTCACTAGAAATTAATGGCACCGTAACCTGAGTTTCAGGATCGCCAAATCGCACATTATACTCAACAACATAGGGGTCACCTAACTCATCAATCATTAATCCAACATAGAGGCAACCACGGTAAAGAGAATCTTGAGACTTTAGCCAATTGTGCATTGGTTCAACAATCCTTGAGTAAACCTTCTCTCGCACTTCATCTGTAACTACTGGTGCCGGAGCATATGCACCCATCCCCCCGGTGTTTGGGCCTGTATCACCCTCTCCTACTCGTTTGTGGTCCTGACTTGCAGGTAAAGCAACCCACCCACTTTCATCGAGCATGATGAGCATACTTGCTTCCTCACCGCTAAGAAATTCTTCAAGCAGCACAAATCCGTCTGCTTGTAATCCGTCAGATAGAGCCTGACTCGCTTCTTGCCTATCTGATGTAACAACTACGCCTTTACCACCAGCAAGAACATCGCGTTTGACTACCCAGGGTGGTGCAAAGTCGTCAAGAGCAGCGTCAATTTGCGAGGCTGAATTGATGTTGTGTATACCTCCAGTAGGGATACCAAGATTTTGCATTGTTTGTTTAGCGTACAACTTGCTTCCTTCAAGTTTAGCGCCCTCAGCATGAGGGCCAAAACAGGGGATTCCTGCAGCAGTTAATTTGTCAGCTAGACCATCTACCAAGGGGCCTTCTGGCCCTACGACAACAAGGTCGCAGCCTAACGATTGTGCCAACCCCACTATCGATTCCACATCACCCGCTGAAAAAGGATGATTAGTTGCTACTAGAGAAGTTCCAGCGTTGCCTGGAGCAACGTGAACTTCGCCTACTGAAGGTGATGCTACAAGGCCCATAGTCAGGGCGTGCTCTCGCCCTCCGCCGCCAACAACCAACACAGTCGCCTCTGCCATCAATTACATTGGTAACAAAGAGAGGCGATAAGCAATACCACCGAGTTAACAAAAGGAAAAGGCGCGGAATTCATCCCTTTGACTTCAATATGGCACTGATTTCAATCCAAGTTTGTAGCCCAAAACATTGAATGAACGATGAATAATTGGTGTCATTACCAAGAGTATCACCATCCCCTTGACGAGAACTGTATCACTTGCAATCGCTGGAGAGAGAAAAAGAAGTCCAAAAATGAAAGTGAAAATTGCGAAAGGAAGTGTGTCGAGTAACGGCGCCTTACTACTCACCTCGCCTTCTCTCTTCAATCCACGACGGCGCTTGAAAAATGAGCCAACTGAGTCGCCAATCATGCAACCAAGTCCTAAAATGAAGCCCATGATGAATGAGGCACCCCATTCACCGCCTATCCAAAACCAACTATTTTGGATATCTTCTGAACTGCTTGTGTAGGCACCTAATGGGTCTAAAAATGGACCTGAATTATACATTCCGTTGCCTGCTGCTAACGCATGCGTTAGCATACAAATTAATCCGCCTCCAATACAGCCCCCAAGAATACCATTCCATGTTTTCCCATCACCTAAGAGGCGATTTCCATCAGAATGAATTTTTCCGCCATCAATCGGATAGACCGTGATCCCTGTTCTATCAGGAATCCACTTCCCACCCAACATCGCAGTTGTGTTGGATAGATACCCCGGCAAATAGAGCCATAGAACGAGAAGGGGAGCCACGATGATGGGTTCCCATGGTAAAGTGCCTGCTGACGTCATCAACCCTCGGTTTTGGTGAAGGTTTGTATTCCTTTACCCGCTAAAGCGACGGCTTCATGTTCAATGACTTTGTCGCACGGCACAATGAACAAGCGTATATTCGTGATTTTGACTGCTATCCTAATGCTTGGGATGGTTTTTCCAATTACTAGCCCAACAATTGCCGCAACACCGCCATCAGATGGTAGCACAGTTACTCTGACAGAAGATACCAATTGGAATCAATCATCTACTCTTAACGGGAGCGTAGTTGTTTCTGCGGGAGTAAATCTGACAATTTCTGAATCAATATCTGTTGCTCAAGGGTCTTCACTGGATGTACAAGGTAATCTAATCATGGATGGTGGCCAACTGAATGCTGAAAACCCACCTTCTGACCTACAATTTTGGAGTGCTTACGGTAGTGCTGCAACACTATTTTTACCTGAATCAATGGGTGCCTTTTCAATCAATATTTTCTCAGCACCAGGATACAATCTATCCAATTATACTGCACAATGGAATGATGGGCCGAAAGATGACATGGAGGGTGATGAGCACACCACACCTGGAAGTGTCATTAACCCCATACCTGGATCCGGTGGGACCCTCTCTTTTGAGTCGATATTAGGAGAATATGGTGAACTAGTGATTGACCGTATTGAAGTTGAACGCTTGACAGAAACCAATACCTACGAGGCTACAGAACTAGACTACTCTGGTTGGTTATTGCGTGGTGATTCAGGATTCTCGCTAAATATCCAAAACGGAGCCACTCTAACCGCCACCGATTCTGAAATTTCAGGAGCTGATGTAACCATCAATGGTGAGTTCAGTGCAACGAATACATTTGTGAGTGCTAGTGGTCCTGTAGCCCTTACAGGAAGCGCTGCTAGCGTCTCAATGAATGGAGGCGGATTCGATGGTAGCCGTGATGACCACGATATTGTAGCAGATACTGAGGCTCAAATTTCTCTAAACAACGTGAACGGTACTGGTGGAATAGTTGACCTATGGGAAAGACAACTCGCCTCACAAGTAATACAATTCCCCGGTTCTGGAATCACCTTCAATCTAACAGGAGTTGGCCCAGCAGAACGCACATTGCAGGGACTTTCAATGGTTGATGGCACTTACGTTGTGCCAGCAAATTACCAACAAGGACCAAGAATTGTTGAGATAGGGTATGGTGATGGCACCATATGGACAGAAAGTGCTACTGTTAGTGACATAGAATGGTTCACCGCATGGGGCACATATTACGGCACTAATGGCAATTTAGAAAAGATTGCAAACCCAAGCGTCCAGTTTGACACGATCCCTCATATCAGCGTTACATCTGTTGAAATAACCAAACAAGCAAACTTAGGAAAGCGCGCCACTGTAATGGTGACTCTAAGCAACACAGGTAGTGCTGATGCTGGTAATCCAGACGATTTAATCGATAGCGTTGCAATTGAATGCTATGATGGTGAAAATAGAGCAGATATCAGTCCAACATACCCTGCTGCTGATGTCATGGCAGGAGAGACTGCTGAAATTGAATTGAAATGGGGCCATGCACAGGAAGGCAATGCCACCCTAGTTTGTAGTCCTTTGACCCCTTCACAGGTAGCAATTGAGGGTACTCTTGGAGGCGGCTCTGTACTGAGTGAAATCGTTGTATGGGGTGCTGCAGCAGAGGCATCACCTGGTATGAGCCCGATGCTAATCAGTTTCCTAGTCGCATTGGTAGTGGGTCTAGGGTTAGTAACATACTTCACAGCGATTCATGCACGAGATGAACCTACTAGAACAATTGTCGTTGAACGCGATGAACTAGATGACTTAGATGATATCTGAGTAATCAACAAGTTTCTGGAGGCTTGTATGGGTCTCCAGTCCCAGGTCCATCTCCGTCAGGGTCCTCTGTGTTTCTGCCCTCATTGTAATCCCAGAAGAACTCCCACCCTTGACTTGATACACCAGTAACATCGTCTCCAAATGGGGATGTATGAACTACGGTGATTTCAATAGTATAACAACCATCATCACCTTGGTAAAAATCATCACGTGGGATGAAACTTACCGTCTCTTCAAACAAATCAGTGTATGACCCTTCACCATCTAAATCAATCCATGCATTCTCAACAGTGCCCGCTCCACCGTTCCAAGAAGCAGCATCACCATCAACAGTAATAGTTGGGAAACTGAATACGGAAGAACCATCATGAATTATTTGGGCATCTACTGTATAATCTGAATTAATATGCATCATCAAGTTTGATGTGTTACTTTCTACTGGATCTAAAGCGCCCATTCCTACTCGAAATTTAACACCAAGATGGTCAAGGTCATTTTTCTCTTCACAATCACATAATTCAGTTACTTGGTTCAATTCGCCATCAACCGTGTTAATTGTACGATCTGAAATTTCACCTGGAATAGCATATGACTCCGATGAAGAACCTTCTAATTCAACGGTTATTGTGTAATCAATATTACTCCCATCCTCTGCTGCTGCACGAGAGTTACCTTGATAGAAATCAGCAAGAGGAACATCATACCAACTCAATTTGGAACTTACGGGAAATGTACCAGTCCAAACATCAGCTGTACCATTACTAATGGTCATACTCATATCACCACTAGGAGAACTCTTGAACATTGGAGTTCCAATGAAAACTTCGACACCTAGAGTGTTATCGCTGTCATCAACATCAACATCGGATACTGAGATGCTGTATCCGCCAAATGAGAAACCCATGACTGCTTGATATGCAACGAATAAAATCAAGAGAGCAA
Source organism: Candidatus Thalassarchaeaceae archaeon (assembly GCA_965659915.1). Lineage (GTDB taxonomy): Archaea > Thermoplasmatota > Poseidoniia > Poseidoniales > Thalassarchaeaceae > MGIIb-Q1. The sequence continues at coordinate 3,620 of CBFHYB010000037.1, read as the reverse complement.
CAACAGATGCTGCCACTCCTTTCTTTACCATGGATGAATCAAAACCTGATTCACCATTATGGGAATCTCCGGAAGTAGCACGCTCTAACAAGCCACCACCGGATGTTTCCTCAACATCTTCAACTGCTGCTACAACTTCTTCATCCTGACTTTGTGCTTTCTCTAGTAATCCACCGGACATGTTCCACTACCTCATTGGTTGATGTGATGTGACACTCATACGGTTATCAACCCGTTGCTTCTTCGTATGCCAAGATATATGATTTGAAGAGGAGGAAAACAACGCCAAAACCATACAAAATGAAAGGGCGTGAGTCATCTAATCGTTGGTTAGTGAGGGTTCTGTCACAGGCCAGGCGCTGAAATTGGAGACGGGTTTAGTGACTCATCAAATTCTTCATGATTGCGTCTACGGGCAGCGAAAGCAGCTCCTAAAGCAATCATAGATAGTGAAGGCATTAATTCAAATCCAGGTAGATAGATTCCACGAACATAGATTGTAATCATCTGGGTTTGATAGTTTGGAACACCTTCAGTTCGTACACTGTATTCACTGGTAGCACGGAATTGCAACTGATGATACTCATCAGTCCATCCTTGGATCTTAGGGGTTCTCATCATTACTCGCATTTTATCAGCCGGCGCTTGTGGTTCAATCTCTGTGCTGATTGTTGGCAAAGTAATCTGGAAATCCTTCTCCTCAAGGTCATCACGGTTTACGATGTCAATATTGAATCGGTCGTATGCGTTTCCATCATTGTAAACCTTGAACTCAAAGATGTAATCAGTATTTGGGCGAAGTTGCTTGAATGGTTCTTCAGCCTCTACACGGAGTCTGCTGAATTGCATGATTGTAGCCATCACAGATGATTGCACTGAAGGACAAGTTGTGCAAGGAATACCGCTAGCAGATGTAACTCTAGCAGTAATTGTAATCGAACGACTACCTTCTGCCATTCTGTTATCACCACGAACAACCACTTCAAAAGTTGCTGAATCGTATGCACCGACTGTAATCAAACCAGGATGTGCGACTGCTAATCCGCCTGCAGTCACAGTAATTGTGACATCCTCAACATATTGGGTTGGGTTTGTTGCAGTGCAGTAAGTAGTACCAGTTCGTGCTGCCCCAGGATGAACCTCAATTGGGATCGCCGCTGGAGAACAAGCCACGCTCACGGTAGGGTTTGGAGACACACCTTGTGCCGCCGCATTTGATGCAGCCCCTGCCCACATACTCAATGCATAAACTGCCACAATGAGAATCAATCTGCGAGTTACTCTTCCGTTCACCTTAGTCACCTACGGTGAACTGTCACAGTCATTCTGCTATAAGGATATGGGGGCATAGTACCATTTCTAATGACTGAAATATCATAAGTCATCAAGGCCAAAATCATCGAACTCTTCATCCTCAAAGTCAAAATCATCGCCTAAATCATCTTCGAAATCAAACTCAGTTGTTGTGCCACCACTTCGTGACATTCCTAACTTAACCGCGACGACAATGACAGCAACTACCGCCAAGCCCGCTAACACCATTGCTGTAGTAATTGCCCACGCCGGCACATTGTCAACTGACGTTGCTAAAAATGACTCTTCTTCTGCAATTGATTGCAATCTGAAATTATCCTCAACAACCCACGGATTCCCGCTTTCATCCGCTAACTGACTATCCACTTGCAAGATCACAACAAAAGAACCGTCAGCAATACCTTCTGATGCAGTAATCGTGAGTATGATTTCTTTGGATTCATTTACTCCCAACTTAGCAGAAGTATCTGAATATTCAAAGGTAAAACCAAACTCTTCAAGGCCACTTTGATTTTCCATGACTAGCGATAGTGTGTCCTCTGCATTACCCGTATTACGCATAGAGAAATTAAGGGTTGATTGCTCACCATAATTGAGAGATAACTCCTGCCCTTCCATGTCAATCCAAGGTCTACCAAAAGGTATAATTTCTACTTTAACAGAATCGCTCTTAGTATTACCAGTAGCCCATGGTAACCCATTAACTGAAGTCACAGTAGCTTCAATAGAACTAGTGAAAGATTCTACATCTGCATTAAATTCAGTTGACCAACTAATGGTGAAAGTTTGTTCGCTATTTGATGAGACTGATACTGAACCAGGATATGCCACATTCAACCCAATATCTTCAACAGTGATATTGACATCTTCATTATGCATTGAGGGGTTTTCAAGCGTACAAATCACTGACCCTACTCTCGAATCACCGGGGCCCACTTCAATTTCCACGGTTGCATCAGGGCAATCAAGATTGATGTCTGGATTTGGCGAACCGCCTAGTTGGGCAGAAACATGTGGAACTAAACACAAGGTGACTAGCAACAGTGAAGTTGCAAGGAACATAGAGCCAAACCTCGGGTATGCCATCCCTCCGCCCTCTTAGGCGGTCCTATTTCAGCGTGCGGTAGCATCTATTCAAGTGCCAACTTTGAACAGGGGTAGCATAGACGGGGCATCAAGGGCCCGTAGCTTAGGCTGGTTAGAGCGCTCGGCTCATAACCGAGTGGCCGCCGGTTCAAATCCGGTCGGGCCCACCAATACTCAATCTGTTTTCAACAGAATTAAAGAAATATAATCACTGAGATATGCCAGCAATTTGTTCTTCAACATATTCTTCACATTGCTGGCGAACTTCAGCGGGAACAAAAACAATTGAGCGAGCGAACTCACCAGAGATTGACTGAATTAGAGGGGATACTTCGGATATATCTCTACCATCATCAAGATGAATACCCTCTTGATATGGCAAATAACCCTCTTTCCTAAGTGGTGCGTTGATTAAATCATGATGTCCATCAAACCCAGCACTCTCAACGATTTCCTTCAAACCACTCCACAAGTCATCAACTTGCATAGGATTCAACACTGTTCGCAATTGTTTGTGAAATACCGCCCGGCTAGACAGCCTCTTCGCATAACCTGAAAGAATCTCATCTTGATGATCAGCCCATTGGAAGACATCTGCAATTACGAAAGAATCTGTCAATTGAGAATAACGATAGGGAGTAAGAGTACGGTTTGACAATAAATCTCTCATTTTCAATGATAATGGAAGTGAACCTTCTTCGTGCAATTCTCTCGCCCTCGCAAGCGCGCGCACGTAATACACAGAAGTCAACATGCTCAACTTGTGAAAGTAAACCAATTCATACATGTGCCAGCGAGTAACCAAATATGCTTCAACAGCTGATGTTGATTCAGAACTAACTACAAGATGTCCGTCCTCAGATATCTTGATGGCTCTCAACAATCTTTCAAGATCAAATCCACCTACATCAGCCCCAGTCACAAACTGGTCTCGCATTAGATAATCAAACCTATCAACATCAAGTTGACTAGAAACTAGTTCATGTAGAAAAGGCTCTACTTCGCCACCTTTCATTATCGCCAATAGACGGTCAACTTCATCACCGAGTATTTCGTGAAGTACTGCGGCAATATCGCACTCCGAGTCAGTCAATATTCTGCGCCCCCATTCCTCATGATCAGCGTATGTAGCAAACACTTCAGGCGTCTCTAACATGTGAGAAAATGGTGGGTGCCCAATGTCATGTAAAAGTGCGGCTATTGGCACTAATTTCGCATCC
>CBFHYB010000036.1:0-13349 GCA_965659915.1 Candidatus Thalassarchaeaceae archaeon | reverse complement strand
GTAAGCATCAGGTGTTGCAAGGTGGAATGGTGCTGCACTAATTTTGAAACCAATTGTCACCATCAAGAAGGCGATTCCTGTCAATGCCATTGGGTCAATGCCATCCATTGCTTGCCAACTTGCTGCCAGGTCTGATATCTGCAAATTACCATTCCACAAGTATAGCAATGAAACCCCGTATAATCCAACTGCTGACGCAACTGAACCAAGAATGAAGTATTTCATACCCGCTTCTGGGGCTTCTTCTTTCTCTTTCATGAAAGCAATAAGAACGTATGATGAAAGGCTAGCTAATTCTAATCCAATGAATAGTACAAAGACATCGCTTGCTAATGCAACCACAGACATTCCAAGCGCTACCATCAGTAGCAACAAGTGAAAGTCAACTTGGCGTCTGTTGTCCAACAATTTCTGAATGCGCTCATCCTCTCTTCTACCCGCCAATACTTGAGCGTGGATCATGAATCGAGGTGTAGCCGGCATGCGACTCCACATTGCTACTGCACATAGCATCAAAGAGCCGTAGAATACAATCTCGAGTAAGCGACTGAATCCATCAATCTGGAATACGGTTGGGTCAGCCATTCCAGCACAAGATGCAAATGCTTCTCCAGCAGTAGAAATACACCAAACATTCGAGCCTGATAGCGGTGTTTCCATTTGACTCCAAAGCGCTAACGATGTTGAAAACAACAATGTAAGAACACTGATAATTCCAGGAATCCTTGGGCTTGAAGTGAAGGAAAACCTCTCACCACCTAGTAAGTAAGGAATTCTAATATTGGTATTTGGAATTGGTACTCTGAAAGTCCCTTTACCCAAGTTAGGAACTAGAATCATCAGCACAATACCGACAATCAATGTGAACTCAGGCAACAACGCCGACGCAGTTTGTGGGTCTGAGAAAAGAGTCATCATACTCATGGCCTCACCTCGTTCAAAACATCAAGGAGAACTTGTGAAACAAATTCACCAGAATATGCTGACATCATGTCAAAGAAGATGAATGGGAGGACACCGAGTAACACTGCAAATCCTGCTAGTACAAGCATTCCAGCATTCTCATGCCAGGTGATATCTACTGGATCTTCGCCATGTAGAGATTCAGGCAGTTCACCTTCTTCTCCACCTTCAAAGATTGTTCTCTGCATACTCCACAAGTAGTAAGCAGCAGTAATAATTAGAGTCAAAGCAGGTAGAATAACTAGCCAACCAAATGCCATCCAGAACGCAATCATTATGGCAATTTCAGCCACGAATCCAGCCATCAATGGCAAACCTAAACTTGCCATCCAAGCGGTCATCATGTGCCCACCTAACCAAGGTGAATGCTTTGCCATGCCTCGCATTGAACCAATCTCTAAGGTGTGGTAATGATGCTTGAAAGCGCCACAAACAGCGAACAGGTGCGGAGAAATGATTCCATGTGCTAGCATCATGAAAATTGCGCCAGCAATTCCTAGCGGCTGCATAGTGGCAATACCAAGGAATATCAATCCCATATGTGAAACCGAAGAATAAGCAACCATTCGTTTCAGATTAGTTTGCCCTAAGCAAACAAATGCTCCATAGACTAGACTTATCATTCCAAGAATTACAATTAGCCATTGGAAGTAAACCAATGCAGCAGGAAGCAATTCAACTGCTATCCGAATAAATCCGTAAGCACCCATCTTCAGCATAACACCAGCCAAAAGCATTGAGCCTGCTGTTGGTGCTTGTACGTGAGCATCAGGCAACCAGGTATGGAACGGAACGCTCGGCATTTTAGCCGCAAAGCCAACCAGCAGTAGCAAAAATACAGCTTTCTGCATACCAAATCCACCTAAGAAAGAGGATCCCAACTGATTAGAAGAGGCGGCCATCAAAGTCACATCAAATGCACGACCTGTGATATTACCCTCCCACACTGGTACTCGAGTGAAGTAATACATTACCAAAATTCCAAGCAACATCAAAACGCTTGCAGTGAAAGTATAGATGAAGAATTTCTGAGCCGCATATTTGCGGTCATCGCCACCCCACAACAGTATGAGGAAAAACATTGGAATCAAAGTTAATTCCCAAAATGTGTAGAACACAAATAAGTCAAGCGAGACAAATACACCAATGAGTGCTCCCTCCATTAGTAGAATGAGACTGTGGAACTGAGCGCCTTTCTTGGCATTCCATTCAACCAACATTGAAACAGGAATTAGTAGTGTGGTCAACCAAACCATTGGGAATGAAAGACCATCCACACCTACGTGCCATGAAACACCAAATCCGTCAATTAGGGAACAGCCACCCGCTTCAAGAGCGACATCAGCATTAGCGCAGTTGTCGTAAACATAATTGTTTAATCCGATTGAAGTCCAAGAGATTCCACTATAAGATTCTAAGAACATCAAAGTTGAAAGTGATAACAATAGCAAAGAGAAAGCAAAGATAAGAATACGAATGTATTGAGAAATTTCTTCTCGCTTTGATGGTGGGCAGGCCCATGCTAAGAACAGAAATACAAATCCTGCTACTATTGGTCCAAGAGTCAGCAGTGTCAATGGATTACCAAACATCATCAAATCCACTCAAATCACCCCCCATAGCAATATTAGGATGCTAAACATTCCAATCACAGCAACTAGAATGTAATCCGATGCACTTCCAGTAGTAGCCTTACGAACATCCCTACTTATCTTCTGACTACCATATTCAATGCCTTTGATTGCACCATCAATGACATTAGTATCAAACCAGGTTAAAGCCTGTGAAAGAGGAATGACTGTCTTTGATATCGCCCACTCATATATTTCATCAAAGTAAAGGCGACGATGCAATGCATCTGCCAAACCAGAGTTTGCTAATTCATCAACATTAGCGCGGCCGAATTTAGATGAAAGCGGTGGAATCCAAGAAATTAGTTGTGGTGCTCTATCTCCGTCCTTCAATTTGCCACCATGAATGCGCATTGCCATTGCTGGCCCAACAATTAGTGAAATTGTAATAGTAATCCAAGTTACCATGAATAAGAATGCATCAGTTGGTAAGAAAGCATGCACAAGTGTTTCAAGAATTGCCAAAACAATTCCATGCTCATGAATAAGCGTACCTAATGCCTCTGCTTCACCAAGCCAATGTGTTGCTCCAAGAACTGCTAATGCAAATCCTCCTAGAAGTGAAATGACACTCAAGGTCAATAGTGGAGTTGGAATCCATGGTGTCTGTTCCTCAACGTGGTCAGCAAATTCCGTCTTTGGCTTGCCAGCAAAAGTCATCATCCACATTCGTGTCATGTAAAATCCAGTCATGCCAGCAGTTAGTAAAATCAAAAATGCTGGAATCAGTAATTCAGTTCCACCGTGTAATGCAGCAGCATTCCAAGTTTCAGCAACAATACCTTCCTTTGACCAGAAACCACCAATCAACGGTAAGCCGATAATGGAGGCTGAACCAATCGCCATTGCCGTAGCAGTAATCGGCATTTTCCCAGCCAAACCACCCATATTTCGCATATCTTGTGGGTCAAAGTCGTCGTGATCTCCTTCACCATGTGCTAAATGATGATGCGCGTGATGCATCTCGTGAATCACCGAACCAGACGCCATGAACAGCATACCTTTCGCCATTGCGTGGTTAAACAAATGGAACATTGAAGCGCCAAAAGCGATTACTGCGGCGTGGTGTTCGCCGTGGTTGTAAAACCAGAGTGCAACACCAAGTCCAGTGAAAATATACGCTAATTGACTCATAGTTGAGTATGCTAATACCTTCTTGATATCGTTTTGAACAAACGCAATCAAGGCAGCCATGAAGGCTGTAATTCCACCAATCCAGGCGATTAATACCGCGACATCAGACAATCCTTCAACACCGTGGCCATGAGATGTAACGTCAAAGAATGGCACAAATCTAGCAACTAGATAGAGACCGGCGTTAACCATTGTTGCTGCGTGAATAAGAGCGGATACGGGAGTTGGTCCTTCCATAGCATCAGGAAGCCACACGTGTAGTGGGAACTGAGCGCTTTTACCGACTGCACCGATGAAGAGCATGATTAGTGACCAGCGTAGCATACTAACATCGACAGAACCACCTATTGATGGATCAGCAAAGATAACTGCAAACTCTAGAGATCCATAGATATCGTACATCATTAGCAAACCAATGAGGAGAAATACATCTCCAACTCTTGTTGTCAAGAATGCTTTCTTAGCTGCGTACGCGGCACTTGGCCGCTCATAGTAGAAACCAATCAGCAAGTATGAACAAAGCCCCATTATCTCCCAGAAGATAAACAACCAAAGGAATGAATCTGCTAGAACCATTCCTAGCATACCAGCAGTGAAAAGAACAAACTGAGCATAGAAGCGATGGTTGCGGTCTTTGTTTACTGGGTCGGTATTCATGTATCCAATTGAGAACCAACAAATTAGGAAACAAAGGAATGATGCTACAAACAGAAGCATCATTGAAACATTGTCAATCCAAATGCCAACACCAATTGAATTGCTAATCTGTATGTGCACCCAATCTCCAGCAGCATCTTGGCCGATGGTGTCAAAACTGAACCAATTAAACAATCCCCACTCAAGGGGTTCATGGAAACTAGCGCCTTTGGTAAAGAACTCAATGGCTAACCAGATTGTCAACGAAAGTGAGATTGCTAGAGTACAAAGAGCAATTATTCCCCCTTCTTTGAACTGATCTCTCCACCATCCTTCTCCGTTAGATAATTGCCCAACAATTGCAATCACTGGGAACACAGCAATTGGCAATAGAGGAATCAAGAAGGCTGAATCGAGAGCAGTGTATGGAGTGCCCGTCATGAACTCTCCAAGGAATATGCGCAAGAATGGGTATAGCAAGAATATCCCAATAATTGGGAGGAAACGCATTTCTGAGGTTTTTGTATCCGACATTGAAATTCCTCCTCAGTGCTTTAACAGCGTAACCTCATCCAAATCGATGGTTTCTCTAGTTGAGAACACCGCCAGGAATATAGCTAGCCCAACAGCCACTTCAGCAGCCGCAATTGCAATGGCAATTCCAGTGTAAACCCACCCGGTTACGTCACCATAATGCAAAGCACCAGCGACAAAATTGAGATTGACTGCATTGAGCATTATCTCAATACACATTAGAACAATAATTCCATGCTTGCTGGTGAACACTCCCATCAAGCCAATGCAGAAAAGAATCGCTCCTAGGCTTGCAAGATACATTGGTGGAATCATTGTTCACCCTCCTGTTCCCAAAGTAAATTTTCAATTCTCTCATCTCTAACTAGGTAAGATGCTCCAATCATTGCCATTGAAAGTAGAATTCCTAAAACAATTACAGGGAGAGCCCAATCGGTCAACATTGCACGGGAGAATTCAAAGGTATTCAGACCAATTGTGCTTGAACTTGTATCCCACATTGAATGGTACACAATCATCGGTAGTAGTAGAGCAAGTATTCCAGCCACCATTAGACGAGCAATATGGTCAATCAAACGCATTAAGCATCACCTTCCTGAATGGTTCTACGTGCTAACATTATTCCGAAAGCGAATACCAACATTACACTACCAAGATAGACTAAAATCTGAATTGCTGCAAGCAATTCAGCACCTGCAAGAATGAAAATACCAGCAATTGCCATGAAACAAACAATCAACCAAAACATTGAGTGAGCAATTCGCTTTGAGTAAATTGTTCCAAGAGAGCCTACTATTGAAAGAAGCGCAAAAATTGCGAATGCTACGTGCTCAAGTAAATCTGGCATCATCTTACTCAAGCCTCCGCTCTTGCCTTTGCCCTTTCTCGCTTTTTCAGTTCTTTTTCAGCGCGCTTTACTAGTTCAGCATCCACTCTCTCTTGGTGAACAGATGGGAGAACTCTTGTTCTATCTGCGCCATACCACAAATCTTGACGGGAATATCCCGACATACCATCATATTCATTGGTCATGAAAAAGGACTCAAACGGACAGGCTTCCATGCAAAGTCCGCAGAACATACAACGACCCATGTCAATGCGACCCGACATGATGTCAACTTCTGCTGGCGCCAAATCGGTCATTGGAACTTCTTCCATTCCACCACCATCCCAACGCACTGTTGCATTCTCACCAGTGATATCAATAACTGAACCAAAGTCATATTCTTGTGGCACTGCATTATGTTCAAGAATTAAATTATGATCAGAATTGTCAACCTCATTGCGACGAGCAGCCATGCCACCAACTTCTAACTCACTTCCCATACCATGCCACTCATCACCCTCATCAGTTGTGTCAAGAACATTCACTCTCGTTTCACTTTCCATGTGCAAGCAACTGTTTGGACAAGCTTTCACACACGCTTTACAAGCGGTACAGGTTTCCCAAATTACACCGATTCTACCGTTGTAATTTCCTGGTACGAAAAGCCATGGCTCAAGATCTTCAAGTCTCTCGTAAGGATACATTACAGTAACTGGCCGCTCAAGATAAGGCACTAGTGAAGATGTTTCGCGGTCTGCAGCATATATCTTACCAACACTTGGATGGTCCTCTCCAATTCGGGCTGCAGTTCCCTCATCAATCATCTGGGCTTCTTGCGCGTGGTAAGGTGCCGAGGTTCCGTGAGCGGCCAAAAATCTATGACTTCCAATATACGGGATTGTCCTCAATGCCGCCTTCAAAGCCATCCACATTGGTCTAATGACCATATTGCGGAAATTCGGTTGTGCGTGTGGGTGAAATGGCATACTTACTAACTCCTATTACCTATCATGGCTCCTTGGTGAGGCTGGACCCTTTGATTCGGTGTAAACCGAATACGGTCTTATCCTGCCTTCCATTGCTGATTTATCTTCATCCATTCCAAGAATGATGAAGAGTATTAATGCGATTGCGGTAATTAATCCTGGAATGAGTAATGGCCATTCATCGCCTGGCCAAATTGAAAGACGGAGCCAAAATGCGATTGCCAAATTAACTAGTGACAGTGGCAATAACCAACGCCATCCAAATTCAAGAATTTGGTCTGATCTAACACGGTGTAATGAGGCTCGAATCCAAACGAATACTGCAAACATGAACCATGCTTTGAACAATAGCCACGCAGTTGGTGGTATCAGTGAAATGAATACTAATGGTATAGGGGCTAGGAGAACAGGGAATTCACTTCGTAGCCCAATGGCTAAGCCAATTAGACCTACACCGATTGCACCAAGGATTAGGTCTTGATTAGGGATAATTCCAACAATTGTATCCCCAAAGGGCATTTCCCAGCCGCCAAGGAAAAAGATTGCAAAGAGCAAACAGGCGGCGTAACAGCGAAGATATTCACTTGCAAACATCAATCCCCAACGCATCCCACCATATTCAGTCCACCAACCTTCAACGAGTTCTGCTTCTGCCTCTGGCATATCAAACGGAATTCGTTCAACTTCAGCAACCATTGTAATCAAGAATAATGCCGCCCCAAGAGGCAATAGGAAAATATTCCATACACCCGACGAAATTTGGAATTCTGCAATCTCAATGATATTCAATGACCCCGAAATAACTGCCAAGGAAAGAATTGTTACTAACAACGGAATTTCATAAGCAGTCAGTTGAGCCGCTGAGCGAATACCACCCAAGAGAGTATACTTGTTGTTTGATGACCAGCCAGCAAAGAAAACTCCAAACGGAGCAATACCAAAAATTGCCATCAAGAACAATAAAGAAAGTTCGGGATTTGCTGAATAAATATTGGAACTCAGAGGTATGAAAGCAAAAATCATCACTGTAGATGTGATGATAATGAATGGTGCAACCTCAAAAATGAATTTGTCGGCTTTTGCTGGAACTATCCATTCCTTGGTCATGAACTTCATACCATCTGCAACATTTTGAATCATACCTGGTAACAACCACCAAACGCCATGATAACCTCTATCCTTAGTTCTGTGAACCGTTTCGTATTCAGAAGCGTTTCCAGCTTTATCGTTTAGAAGGTTGTTTAACCATCGAATTGGTTTTCCTGTACCAAACGGTAAGTCATCATACCAGTCAGCGTGTTCACCACCTTCACCAACCCACAATGAACGAAGGGCCATAGTTGCTCCACGGCGATCCATTATACGTGCGAAGAACTTTCTCTCAATCCAAAGAAGGGCAAGAATTGTGCCCATGATGGTACCAAAAACCGTTACCGCCATGATGCTTTCAGTCATGACAGAAGCAACACCATCTGAATATTCGTAAAAACGTGTTTGACCAACAGTATTGTCAGCAATCATCTGAGTCAAATCGCCAACCCATGTACGAAAAACTACCCAATCTTCCATGATGCCACCTCACCTATCAGTCTCCCCAATACATGGGTCGAAAGAACCCATGATAGCTGGAATATCAGCCACTTTGTGACCAATCATGCATTTTGCGGCATAAGGAATTGTAATGAACATAGGTGAGCGGATTGAAATCCTGTAAGGGTGCTTTCCACGTTGCTCACCGCCACCTGCAAGATAGAACATAGATTCACCTCTACTATCCTCAAAGTGATGGAATCCTGTCTTGCCTTCTTCAGCACGCTCACGCGCCTTTGTAAGAATCATAGGGTCGCCTTCGGTGTAATGAGTTTCAGCACCACCAGGCATCTTGTCAAGAGCATCCAAACACATGCGTGCACTTTGGCGCATTTCGTCTACACGCACGCGATAGCGGTCGTAGCAATCTGCCCCCTTAATCGATGGGCGCTCAACTGAAACATCCCAATCAAGTTCATCGTATACAGAATATGGGTGTGCCCAGCGAATATCATAATTGACTCCTCCAGCACGAACATTCGGTCCGGTAACACCGTGGTTGACCATCTCTTCGGGCTTTGCGTATCCCACACCTTGGGTACGGACTAGGAATACTGTACTCTCATCAAGCATTTGTTCTGTTTCCTGTATTCGGTCAAGGAATAGATTGAGTTTAGCGCGTGCTCGCATTGCAAACCCAATTGGAAGGTCTCTCTTGACACCTCCAATTCTTGGGAAATTGTAATGCAATCTTGAGCCACCGAGTTCTTGAAGTAAATCCATCATCATTTCTCGCTCTCTCAAGCACCAAACGAAGGCAGTTAGGTTGCCAATATCTGGACAGAATGCTCCAAGCCACATCAAATGACTGGCAATCCTTTGCATTTCAACTGCAATTACTCTAATGTGTTCAGCACGAGCAGGAACTTCAACTTCCAACAAATCTTCAGCTGCGTAAATATACGAATGTGCCCAAGTGTTTGCGCTTGCATAACAAAGGCGGTCACAGTATGTTGTAATCTTAGTGAAATCTCTTGATTCGCAAATTTTCTCTACGCCTCTGTGAATGTAACCTAAGTCTGGAACAGTATCTACAACTGTTTCACCATCAACCTTGACTTTTAGAGTCCAAAGTCCGTGAGTCATGGGGTGTTGAGGGCCCATTGATATCCACATTTCTGCCATATTATCACCTCACTTTACCTTGCCATCATCGGCCGGTTTACGTCCGAAGCCCTGTGGATCATCGTACATGATTTCAGAATCATGGTAGCGAATTTTATGTTCCTTTTGTAGAGGGTGGAATCCAACAGGTGTGTCATGTGGTTGCAATACTCTGCGCATACCTTCATGACCGTCAAACTCTATACCAACTAAATCCCAAGTTTCCTTTTCATTCCAATCAGCACCCATCCATACTTCCTGTACAGATTGAACAGTTGGATTTCTAGTATCTGGAATTGAAATACTGATTTCAAATTCCATCGGAACATCATCATCTTGTAAAATTGCAGGGTCACGAATTACTTGTTCTGTCCATCCCCCTCGCTCAGGAGGATTGATGACATTCATACGCATTAAGTGGACAACAACTTCCCATTTCTTTTCATCAGATCCTTCTGGCCAGTGAGTTCCTGTAATCATTGAACAGTGGTCAGCACGCATTTCAAAACGTAGCCACTTTGCTACTGCTCGCCAGTGATTTTTGGGACAATCAATGAAAACGTATGGCATCTTCATCCCACTCTTATGATGACGAACTTCAGCAATCAAACTTGTACCACTCCAGCGAGTGGTTGCTGCATCAACAACCTGTTGAGCAGATTCTTCAGCATATTCTGCTTTAATCTTCATCCCCACAGTAGATCCCTCCTATTCACTGGTCTCCAACAATAATTGGAGCATCATCGTCTCTGACAGTACTCGGTGTTGTACCGATTCTCATGATTTTCTTTCGCAAGTGCTGGAAACCATCAATCAAAGCCTCAGGACGAGGTGGACAACCAGGAATGTAAACATCAACGGGAATGATTGTATCTACACCCTCAAGAATGTTGTATGATTGATAATAAGGGCCTCCTGAAATAGCACACTCACCCATTGCAATGCACCACTTTGGTTCAGGCATTTGCTCCCACAAACGGACGATTGGGTCAGCGAATTTCTTAGAAATAGGGCCGTTCACAAGCATAACGTCACATTGACGAGGAGATGAACGGAAGAATACTCCAAATCGCTCTGCGTCAAATCTTGAACCACCAGCAGCAGCCATCTCTAATGCACAGCATTTGATACCAAGATGGAGGGGGAACAATGATTTTCTTTGACCCCAGTTGAAGAAACGTCCGCCTAGAACGCTGATGAATTTCTTTAGACGACTTGCTTCTAATCCAGCACTAGCACTATCACCAACTGTATCGATTAACGCTTGGCTATTGAATACTGCATAATTTTGTGTTTCATCTGCCATATAGTCACCTCAAATGTAAATTCTGCCTCGCTTACGAAACGCATACCAAACTCCAAGCGACATCAATGCTAGGAACAAACTGACTGTGACTAATCCACCAAGTGCCAACTCAATTGTGTCAGGGGCATTTGGCTGTGCATTAATGGATAACAAACCACCAAATGCAAGGAACATAAAGGCAATATCAAACACTAAGAAAATGATTGCATACCAGTAATACTGGAAATGGAAATCAATCATTGCATCACCAAGTGGATTAGCACCACACTCGTAGGTAGAGTCGCCTCGAGAATACAACGTATGGTCTGATTCAAGCCCATCTAAAAGTATTGAACTTAGCTTATTAGGATTATTTGGATCGGGGGTAGGACGAAGAAATCTTGAAGTTAAAAATGCCCCAAATGGAAAGCCAAAACCAACCACTGTCATTATTGCAAGTCCGAGGTAAGCACTAGGTACACTTTCAACTACCAACCAGCCCACACACCCTCGAACCACTGTTCGTGTTTCCCTCGACTTGCATGAACCAAATAAGCATAACCAAAGTCCAAAGAGCCCCGTAGGGGCTTCAACCAAGTATCTTCAAAGAATTTGATGGCCTGTATTATTCTATATTACTAACAAGTAACATCCCTCACTCAGGGCTAAAATGGGCATTTATACCATTGAATTATTCAATTCTACGGGCTCGTATTGACGATACAATTGCGCCGAAAACAAGGAGTCCAAGGAAAGACAGTCCAATCACTTGTAAATTCCCGCCGCTACCAAAAAATCCAGTCGGAGGAGTGGCTGAAACTGTGAGGTCAATTGGCTGTGCTGAAACCGGGGAAGATGCTGGTTCTGCAGTCAATGTAAACTCAAATGTATCGGGTTGCATCAGATTGGTTGGTGGTTTCACAATCACTTCTACAGCCCTAGTTTCACCGGGCTCAAGCAAGACCTCTTCTTCAGTGATTTCAATTGCCCATCCACGTACAGGATTGCTACTCAACAAACGAATGGTTTCCTCTATGTTACCACTGTTAGTGATATTGACTGAAATCCTAGCAATTTCGCCATAAACTATCGATGAATCAACGTCCCCATCAACCTCAAAGCCAATCTCATGATTAGTCCTTATTGAAAGTGAAATTTTGACGGTTGACAACTCTGCAGCATTACGGCTTGAAGACGCTGAAACTTTTATCAATCCAGTAACCCCATTTGGAACTCCATCCTCAACCTTGATTACAAGCCGTAGAAGGATAGATTCATCCTTCGCCAACTCAATGTTGCTATCTACCACTGTCCCATTGTCATAGTATACATCAACAGAGGTTTCAGCTTCCATCCCAGTTACTGAAATAATCGCCTCTTCAGTGTAAGAAGATGAACCAACATTAGTGACTATTACCCATACTTCTACTTCACCCATTGGAGGTAACTCAACCTCTTGCATATCGGGAATTTCACCAGGTGACTGTAATGCCATACCCATACGATAGATGTGGTTTGAGACAATTACTCTCAAATCGAATCTCTCTTGGACTGTCCCGTCATTGACGTTCTTGATACGAATTTGGAAATTTTCTGATTCAAACTCATCCTCCCCTACAACAGTAATTTCTGCGAATACTGTTACTGAAGCCCCAGCGGCTAGTGAAACACTAGTAATTTCTGAACCCAATGAATCTGAAAAGCGACCGGGCCAATTTGGTGAATCACAAAGATTTGGATTTGATGACGGAGGTTGGTCACACACAGTTAGGGTAAATGAGTCCTGAATATTTCCTGTATTAGTAAAAGTGACTGGGAAACGGGATGTTTCGCCTGTCTTACCAAACTGTTCAGTTGCTGGCATATCAGCACTCATTGACCGGTGCGCAGCGACTGTTACGGTAAGAGTGTCAGTAGCATATGGGGTGCCGTCTGCAGCGAATATAGTGACATCAAAAATCAGTTCATCAGTTGCTAACGCATCTTCTGGTGCTGTAATATCAAGCAGAACCGCACCGTTTGACCCAGAAGATGAATGACGACCTTCTAGAGCGATTGAACTTGAATCAAGTTGTGCCACCCATCCTGCTTGGGTACTAACTCCAATGGTGAATGTCTCTTGTCCATTACCGAGGTTGTATGCTGTAATCACTACTGAACGAGTTGCCCCCGGTTCAATATTATCAATTCTTGAGGATTCTAACTGTATATTTCCATCACGGGATTGCCCTAATTCTACTTGGAATAATGCACTGCATTTCTGAGATGAACCATCTAGGCCCATGATGTTGAAATCAACTATGCTTCCGGCTGGAAGTGAATCATCCGGGGTGATATCAAACTGGAAAGTTGATTGGCCATTGCCATTGTTATAGGGCAGTAATTGGGTTGAGCCACCATCTACACTAAGCCAAGTCTTCTGACTGTTAACAGAGAATCCTATTGTCCAATCAGTATTACCATCATTGTAGAAAGTAATTGAATAACTCTTAGTCTCATCTGGATCAATTGAAGCACTTGAAATTGATAGCGAAGCGCTACACTCCTTCATCTCCGGAACCTCGAGGAATAATTTGATGAAATCAGAAGACTGCTCTGGAGTTGCTGGTGTAGTAACAACTCCTTTGAGATAGAAACAGTGGCTTCCAGCCTCGGTTCCT
>CBFHYB010000035.1:0-13696 GCA_965659915.1 Candidatus Thalassarchaeaceae archaeon | reverse complement strand
GATGAGCGAACTGAATGTGCACTTGGTCTACTTCCTTCTCTCATAACACTATCAATATCAAAGTCATCAAGTTCAATACTCGATTTTTCACTCAATTTTTCAGCCTTTCTAACCTGTGCTTTGGCGGCCTTGATTTTCTTCTTTTCTCCGGTCTCAGATTTTACTCTGTGTATATCATGTTTGACTTCTTTCTTTACAGTCTTAGCAGCTAGCATTTGTGCCTCAGTCATCAACTCCCGAGCGCTTAATTTAGCCCCTCGTCGAATCAAACCACTGGTCAAAAAGAAAAGTACTGCAGCGCCTGCGATAGATCCAAGAAGAAATAGATAGTATAGCCAACTACCGATAATTGGAACAGAGTATGCATTGTATGAATTCTCTTCATCAATCAAACCATGATCACCAAGCGTCATTGATGTGACAACCATTGCACCCCTGAACCCATCAATGTTTGCTCCAGCATAAATTCGGCAGTCACCATCATCAGAGACATGCACCTCACTATCACCCAAATATTGACCATCAACTAACCATCCTTCAAGTAATATTTTTTGGTGCCAATCTAATCCTGCAAAACCATCTAGAATATTCTCATTGGCAGGAATCAAGCCTACAATTGCCCAGCCATCGTGTGGGAATTTACTAGCCGACGTAAAACCAGGTGGGGTGGCTCTAACACTTGTAAACGGCGTATGCCAGTCCTTAACCCCCTCAACTTTTCCTTGGGTTGGAAGGGTTACCTCATCATATTTACCAAATTGAACAATTACTGCTGATGTACTCACCATTTCACCTTTAGAACTAGATGCGGCGCCATCAGGGAAATGCTTGGATAGATGTAACCAACCTTCAATTCTGATTGGTTTGTCTGTTGATGCCGCTGCTACTGAAAAATTACCATCAGCATCACATCCAAGCAGATTAGCAACATCATCTTGGAGGTCATTATCCCCAGTGTGAGTAGAGAATGTGGCAGTACCTGCAGATTCATCAACAGCGACTTCAATGCCATCAGGGCCCCATTCTTGCATCTCAGGAGAAACACATCCAGCAAGCACTATACTTGCCATTAGAAGAATTGCAAGACTAACCTGCCCCCCTCTTGCCATGAGTTGGCGAGGAGTGGCGTAGTTGAATACGCTTTGCTGTATAATTAATGGCCATCGTGGCCATTATGGTCATTGTCATTACTATCCTGTTAGGGTTCTAATGTCCTCAAGGAAATCATCGGGGCTCCAATCAGAACCGACCCAAGCGACTCGCTTTTGCCCATTTTTATCCACGATGTATGTGACAGTGCTGTGTCCTACATCATACACTTCTTCAGCATCCCCGCCATTATCATGCCCATCGTGAGTTCCTTGCCCATCCCCAGAAATACAGGTTAGGTGGTCATCACCATCCCATTGGTAGCCATCATCACACATGCAATGGGCGCCACCTCCTTCACCCATTACCCAGCCATGTCCACCACATATTTCAGACGCTGGTGTTGGTAGATTGGAGGTGTTTGCATTACTTGCTACCCAAGCAATATGTTGTTGGTGAGTTGAAATGTTTACGCCATCAATTCCTACTTGACTTTCCTCCCATATAGAGTTAGTATCATCCCATAGGTAGAGGCTCCACCACCAAGAATTGTTTGAAGGGCTAGTGCCTGAAATATTTTCCATGTAATGTCCGTATTGTGATTCAGGTGCTGTGAAATCAATATTACTCATATTGAAAGCCGTTGTAGTCAGATTGTAACCAGTTGCATTTTCTGGTAGGTGTGTGTTGTTGACTTGATATTCAGCAGTGCTATTGTCCGGCA
The DNA here is from genome assembly GCA_965659915.1 of Candidatus Thalassarchaeaceae archaeon. Taxonomy (GTDB): domain Archaea; phylum Thermoplasmatota; class Poseidoniia; order Poseidoniales; family Thalassarchaeaceae; genus MGIIb-Q1. Next base: position 11,883 of record CBFHYB010000035.1, on the reverse strand, counting down.
TCATAGTGATGACAGAATGCATCATTGATTCTCCGTCCATGTCGTGGTCACTCATGTTCATCTCTCCATTGATATGCATATCAATCATTGAAGAGTTGACCGCAACTCCCCAACTATTCCACATACTCTTGAGTAGTTCAAAATCTGTAGAGGTAAGGTGAGGCCAGTCGTAGCCGTTATCTGCGACATATTGGGCTAGAACTTCAGGTGTATCTCTAAGAGGGTCAATAGTGACGGAGAGATAAACGACATCTTCTCCATATGAATCTCCTAATTCTCCTGCCATATATTTCATATTTGCTTCAATAATTGGGCAAACATCAGTGCAAGAAGTGTAAGTGAAAGCTACAACAACAACTTTCCCATCAAAATCAGAGAGAGAAACATCATTTCCATCTTGATCGGTCAACGTGAAATCAGGAGCATCAACAGGAGGATTGTATTGATGCCCATTGAAAGAAACAACCTCTTCATTGCCACCCAAGCATCCAGCGAGCAACATTGCCCCCGCCATCAGAACAACAGCAACTCGACGCATGTTTGCTCGCCTAATTTTTTTGATATTAATTTATTCCAGTAAAGTGCTACACACTAATCATCAATTCATTTTGATTCCACGAATGCTGGTTGCCCTTTGGGTTCAAGAATGAGAAGCGAGTCGGCCGCTTTACTGCGGACGTCGCATAGCCTGGTATCGCGCCGGATTTGAAATCCGGTGACCTCGTGTCGCGGGAGTTCAAATCTCTCCGTTCGCGCCATTAACAATCAACAAAGATGCTCGAGGAGCCACTTTACCAGAATCTACACCATGCTGGTAATGAATCAGGTGAAGCAGGGCTGGTCAATGCAATCACAGCTATCATAATACCAATGAAAAAGACAGGAAACAAAGCAGTCATTGTCAAAATGTTACTGTCCTCTTCCATCCTAAGGTGCATGAATATGAAAGCAATCCCAAGAAATTTAACGATTCCAATAGAAACGAGCACAAAAATAATCATTCCTTCTGAAATCATTTCTTGTACCGATGCAGCAACCGCTCCAACTTCAATTAAAGTTAGAATCATCAGCATAGCGAAGTTCATGTTGTAAGCGTCTTTTCCAAATATTGTATGACTCATTTCCTCTCCTCCTTAATACAGATAAAATGCTGGGAAAACCAACACCCAAACCAAATCCACAAAGTGCCAATAAAGACCGAAGTACTCAATCGATACTGCGTTACTTGGTGAGTAACCTCCCTTGTGTGCTTTGTAGGTCATGTAACTCAGCCCTACAATACCGCCGAACACGTGAGCACCGTGGGTGCCAGTAGCGACGTAGAAGGTACTTGCTGAGAGACGTAAATTGGCTGTAAGGTGTTCTTCACCGTGTCCAGAGCCAGCAAACGGATAGGCTGTGTTGTGAATTGTATATCCATCTTCCAAAAGGCTAGGTGCATGGAATGGTCCTATGTTGAATCCAATGAACCACTCAACCATCTTCAAGATTAGGAACAGAGTTGCAAGAGCAAGAGTTGCTGCTAGATAGTTGCGAACTTTCCGGCTGCGTTCATCTGCATCCATATCCTTTCGCTTAGCAGTCTGCAGGGCCATCACCACAGTGAATGAAGAAATGATTAGAGCGAATGTGTTGATTGCTCCTGGAACCAATGTATCAGGAAGTCCGAATCCACCGAGTGAAAGAGTCCACGATTCTGAGTGGCTTCCAGCGATGAAGTAAGATGCTGGAATCCAGCAAGCATCACCTGGTGTGAATGGTACACCGTTAGAGTATGTGGAATGGTTGTCAAGAATTGCTTGACATGATTCCGTATTAAGTCTATAACGAATATAGGTTGAGAATAAGGACGAGAAGACCATCATCTCAGACATCAAGAATACCCAAATACCAACCTTACGTATGTCGATATTTTTGAATGGAACTCCAGCGGATTTTGGTTCATAATGCCCATCAAACGAAAGATCTTGGCGCCACCATATTAGGAAACCTGCGATGATTATTGCAAACCCAACAAGAGTTATCGGTAGTCCGCCAGGATGGTAGATGGTATTGTCCATCGTTTCATTCATTGCGAATGTGCCCGCAAATCCGAACAAGAATACTCCAATTCCAAGTGATACGATGATTGGCGCCCAACTGTTGTGTGGCGCTCCGTGTCCCCAGTCATGAGGTCCCCATGCACTTCCATGATGTTCGTGTTCTCCGTCGTAACTCATTCACCCACCTCCTCGTGGCCATCAGGGACCATCATTCGCATCAACCAATTCGGTTCCTTCTCCTCGTGAACGTTGACATCAATTAGAGTTGGAATCTCGTCGAATGATGGGGTTGGTGGAGGGGATGTTGTAAGCCACTCGAATGACCAACCACCCCATGGGTCAGCTGGTGCTTTTTGACCCTTGATTAGAGATACTACCATGTTAATTATCATTAATACAGAAGAAAGTCCAAAGATAAAAGCATTGATTGTAATGAACATATTCCAACCTGCTGCTTCAGGAGGTAGAGTTCCAATCACATCGCTGTATTCATTTGCTTGTAAGAAGTATGTGTGGTGTCTGCGAGTCATTCCCCAAAGTCCTAACTTGTGCATTGGCCAGAATATCCCATTGTATGAAATGAAGGCGATAAGGAAATGAATAACACCAAGACGCTCATCCATCATGCGTCCAGTCATTTTCGGATACCAGTAGTAAATCGCTGCAAATAGGCCGAAAACCACTCCTCCAACTAACACATAGTGGAAGTGAGCAACCACGAAGTATGTTTCATGCAAATGGGTGTTCATTGAAATTGCTGGGAAGAACATTCCAGAAATACCACCCAATGTGAAGGTGATTAAAAATCCGAGCGCCCATAGCGTGTGAGTACGGTAAACTAGGGAACCTCCGTGCATTGTTTTGAGCCAATTGAAGATTTTAATTCCTGTAGGAACAGCCACAGCCATTGTTGTAAGCATCATTACGAAACGCAGAGCAGGAGACATTCCACTGGTCAACATGTGGTGACCGTATACGATGAATGATACAAATCCAATTCCCGCGAGCGCGTAAACCATTGAGCGATAGCCGAATATCGCTCTTCTTGCACTAGTCGCCAATACTTCAGAAACGATACCGAAAGCAGGTAAAATAACCACATAAACTTCGGGATGTCCAAAGTACCAGAATAAGTGACTCCAAAGAACAGGGTCACCCCCTGCTGAGACATTGAAGAACGCCGTCGCTACCGTACGATCGAGAAGTGCTTCAATCAAACCAATTCCAAAGGCTGGGATTGATATGAATAGGCACATGATAGAAACTAGAATTGACCAGGTGAAAAGAGGCATTTGCATCCAACCCATACCAGGTGCTCGCATGCATGCAATGGTTGTGATGAAGTTGATTCCAGCAAGAGTTGACGATGCTACTAGCATAATTTGGCCAGCAACCCAAAAGGTGGCTCCTGTATGGGTTCCAACCCACCCTGTAATTGGTTGATATCCAGTCCAACCAACATCAGCAGCGTTACTTGAGAAAATGCCACTCATGATGAGAACTGATGCAACCGGATTAAGCCAAAATGCCATAGCATTGATTCTTGGGAAGGCTAAATCCTTAGCACCAATTTGTAGCGGGACAATCCAATTAGCAAATCCATTAATCATTGGCATTGCCGCTAAGAAAATCATAATTGTTCCATGTAAGGTGAAGAATTGATTGTATTCATCTTTGGTTAAGAAATCGCTACCGGGAACTGCTAACTGAGTACGCATCAACAGGGCAAGAACTCCGCCAACTACGAAGTAAAAGAGTCCAGCTACGAAGTAAAGAGTTCCAATCTTCTTGTGGTCTGTGCTAGTCAACCATTCAGCAAGCCAAGGTGCAAAAGCAGCCCAACTGAAGCCTTCAGGATTCATTCGGTAGAATACGTAAACTATGGCAACAAACAGTAATAGCGTTACTAAAATAATTGCAGAGAATAGGACTACGAGTCCATCAGCATCCTCCAAAGGCTCGGCTCCTCCACCCATTGAACTCATAGTGAAGGTTGACTGGGCCCAGTGGTCATCAGCACTAGCGTCTCCATCTCCATTAACTGAGTTAGCAGTCAAGGTAAAACTTGATGTTCCACTCGCAGGTGAAGTCCATTCAATTGTCCAAGATGTTTGGTCATTACCTGAATCAGTGTGGGTTAACTGTCCTGCCATTAATTGGGTTGAGTCGTCAGTTGATGCAAGGGTTCCTTTTGATGCAACAAGATTGAATCCACCCATGTTATCTTGAGTTTCAGCAGCCACATCTCCGGGTCCACCAGTAAAACCAACTAAGAATGAATAAGTTTCAGCGGCGTTGTATGTTTCGGGTAGTGCACTACCGTTTGCTAATGTCATGAAAACTGACACATCACCACTAGGGCTTCCAGCGTGGCAAGAACATCCTGTTTCTACATTAGAGATACCAGTTGGCCTCGCTTGCATACTAGGTGCTAACAACATTGCAACTAGTACTATTGAGAAGATTGCGATAAATTTCTTATTTACTTGCACAATAAACACCTCACTCGTGAACCTCAAGAATCGCAGTCATGTATGCATGGTCATCGCCACAAAATTCTGCACAATCAATGAAAAATTTACCAGTTAAATCAATTGGAAGCCAAATTGCAGTCTGCAGTCCAGGTACGGCATCTTCCTTTGCACCCCATTGAACGAAGTAAGGTGAATGAGTAACATCCCCAGAAGTTAAATCAATTCGATACATGGTATTATTTTTCAGAATTAGCGTGGTTAACCCAGTATCTGAATCAACTCCCACATCGCAAAGGTCTGTACTTAATTCTCTACAATCAAATTCCCAGTACCATTGATAGCCAGTAACTCCAACTTCAAAGTAATCAACACCCTCAACTCCAATTGCATCAGGATCTTCCCACACATCGGATGTTGGTCCAATGATGATAATTGTGAGATAAATAATAAGGATAGATGGAGCAATAATCCATGCAGCTTCCAACTTTCCATTGTGATAATGTAGCGGAAATTCTCCAACTTTGAGATTATCAATATTCGGCACTTCTCCGTCCTTTGCGCGGTAGAAGAATGAATGGTGTAATTGCCATCCAAAAACTATGACGCCTACAAAGATAGACCAGTTCCAAAATATCTCAAACAACTCATTGTATGAAGCGCCACCTACAGCCATGGAAAACCCTCTTGCTTCGGCCGTAAAGCGGTCCGTAGTTAAGCATTGGCAACACCTCACATATACTGTTAACAAAGTTTGAGCGATATTTTCAATCTAACACACACGGCGCAGTGCCCCATTGACACATCCGATAGTTGAGATTCAAGTCCCTTTTCATGGTCATTGTGACATGCTTTTTTCACAAGATACGATTTCGCAAAGGTTGAATTGGTAGGGCTGTATGGCTCCGCCTATGAGTGTGCGGGCGTTGGTGGTTGAGGACAACCAAGTTAACGTACGTTTATTGCTTGCTTTGCTCAAAGGAAAGGGCATTACAGAGATTGAAATTGCAGAGGATGCTAACCAAGCATTTACTGCTCTCCAAACCGGCGCTTTTGATTTGATATTCATGGATATTCAGTTACCTTGGACAGATGGTTTACAATTGACAAAAGCAATTCGTGACCATCCACTCGTACGAAAAAGTAGGATTATTGCGGTAACAGCGTTCTCAACTCCAGAAGATCGCCGTAAGGCGGCAACAGCGGGATGTGATGCATTTGTTCCAAAGCCGGTTCGTCGCGAAGAGTTGTATAGAGTAATTGATGAACAATTAGCCGAGGCTGGCAACTGAATCGTTTTATTCAAATGCCGTTTATTGTAGAAAGTTAACCGCTTTATTTTCATGCTTGACCACAATTCAAGGTACACGGGGTGATAGTCATGGCCGGCATTAGTGATGTTGTTACCCCGTCATCATCTGGAGAAGTTTCAATTGCCATTGAACTTCAACCTTCATCATCAAGTTCAGAAATTTTGGGAATCAATGAATGGCGTCAACGATTGCAAGTTAAAGTCACTTCACCAGCTTTGAAGGGGGCGGCAAATCAAGCCCTCATTGATTTGATGGCAGATTTTTTTGGCTTATCTAATTCATCAGTAAAATTGGATTCTGGAGCCAAAGATAGACGTAAACGCATATTACTTTCAGATATATCATTGGAAATAGTGGTAGAGAAACTTGAACATTATTTAGAGAAATAATACATCAGCACGGGAGGGAATGAATGAATCGTAAAAGCACCGGTGGGAATCCAACTCAAGATGTGCGATTTGAGAGTGCAGGTCGTGCATTGGCATTAGCCCGTGAAAGAAACCGAGATGTTGAGCAAGGTGGTTCCTCTTGCCCAGTATTAATTGAGGGAATTAAAGATGTCAAGGCATTAAGGAAATTAGGCTTCACCGGAGCCATAGAACAACTGAATAGAGGTTGGGATCGTAGTCGTTTAGTGGCATATTTATTTGAAAAATATGGTTGTAATAATCCAAATGATGGCGGCCCAGCTATCATTTTATTGATGGATTGGGATCGCACTGGTGGACGTATTCAAAATGACATGAGTATGCGTCTTAGGGCAATGGATGTTTCATTAGACGAAGAGACAAGAATCGAGTTAGTAAGGGCCATGAAGCCAGAAGGAAAGACAATTGAATCATTGGCCCCCTTTGCTAGCGAATTACGTGAAAAAATGAGTCATCATGACCCTGATGGTTCAGATGGAGAGGAGTAATCCTCTAGTTGAATGATAATCCGTGCGCTGAGTTCTGCTTGGACCCCCTCACGGATTTTTTCAAGGTGAAGGATTCGTTCATCAAGTTCTCTGGTTAGCCTTGTTATCAACCCATTTTTCATTCGTCTCCAACGGTCATCCACAGCCGCACCACCTTGTTGCTGGCGATAGACTGCAGCACGAATCTGTTCTCGCTCCCGTTCTATTCTTTCCATCCACGAGCGTTGGACATTATGGCGCAACTCATCCAATAGAGGGGCAAGCCTTGCCCTTTCATCTTCTAAGAGCCAGCCATGAATTCTATCAAGAGCACCCTCAATAATTTCTTCATCGTCTTCTTCAAACATTACCCGCTCAATTTCCTCAAAGGATTTCCATGGGTAGAGTGGTTGGTTGGGTATTGGCATACCATGTTTGTCAAGTACGAGCCATCTTCGAACAGCGTGATTTGATAGTCCAGCAACAATCCAATCAAGGCAGATTAGCATACATCCTTCCTCATCCCAATTCTTTGGCCTCATTGCTTTGAGTTGGGTAACGGGGGCGATTCCAGCGACTTTCCATCCGCTGATGGTGGCATCAGGGTTTGGTTCACCACCAATCGGTTCACGCAACCATTGGATAATTGGATGCCATGGGGCAAGTTGGACAAGGTCTGTTCTGTCCTTTGCCTCATCTCTGTCAATCGCAACTCCAATTATGTGTGGTCCTGCAGAGCCGGCTAACATTTCAATGTGCTTTTGCCATCCACTAGTCAACCAATCAGAACGAGATTTATCATCACATCTTAGTGCTAATTCATCAACGCTATATTGACTTAATTTCAAGTGCCAATAGCCATCAACTTTGTACACACTTGAATTTCGGTCTCGTTGCTTTAATCTTGCTTTCACCCAGGCAATTAATTGAACCGGATCAATACCAAGTTCCATGTTGATAGCGTCTTCCCTTAACTTTCGAATACCCGGATCATTACCAAGCCATTCACGTTCTTCAGTCGCTCGTTCTGTTAGCCACCGCTCACGTTTTTCAAGTAAAGTGTCAAGTCCTCCATCAACATTGGCAACTTCATCAGCATTAACTAGACTGTACCCACTATGGCCCAAACGCTTGGCACGTGGATTGTTTAGTTCGGTTTGAGCAACAAGCCGCATGGCTTTGCCAAGTAGTGGGTCAAGCATTCCAATTGAATCTTCAAACAATCTTATTCGGTGGAATAAACGACCAAGAATTGCAGCGTCTATTGTTCCTTCAACTGCTAAGTTGAGAATAGTAATCACATCTGCTTCTTGACCAAATCTATCAAGTCGGCCAATACGCTGTTCAATCCTCATTGGATTCCATGGTAAATCATAGTTGACAAGCCGATGACAGTGCTGTTGATCTAATCCTTCACTCCCCACTTCACTTGAGAGAAGTACATCGATTTCGCCATTAGCAAATTGATTACGCAAAACCTCTCTCTGGAGCATTGGTGTTTGCCCACTTAGAACCTTACAATTGACACCTTCTTCGGTTAATCTCCGATGTAAATAAGCAAGTGTTCCTCGGAAATGACTGAACAAAAGTATGCCTCCAACACGGTCTTCTTCAAGGGAGTTCAACATCCACAGTTTCATCGCTTCAAACTTTGAGTCTTCATCTCCCAGTTCTTCTGCTGCATCAATCAATTCGTCAAGGTCACCAAAGCGACTCAGAAGCCGATGTTCGGCTTCTCGGATTGTACCATCATCCACTTCATCTTGACCTTCGGTTCCGAAATCAAAAGCAGCTCTTGCTGTTTGTCGTAATTGAGTCTGTACATGAGTAGCGAATGCTTGTAGGCAACTACTGGCCATTCTCTCAGGTACGACCAGTGCCCAATCAAATCTATCTGAATCAGGGTTTCTCAATTGCATCAATCGCCAAGTCCAGCGTCTAGCAGCCTCATACAGTCTCCACTCAGCAGCACTCAATTCAACATCCAATGTGATGGCTTCACGGGTTGCAAGGTGGAGGTCTAAATCCCGACGTCTTGTTCTAACAATTAGTTCATTGAGTGGTCTGAGTTGACGAATCAAATCAGCAACTTCTAAGCGATTTGTTTGCAGAGATTCATCTCTCCAACCAAGGGGGTCGGAGCAGATTTCAATGGCTTGAGTCAAACGTGGATCGTTTGTGAACCCAGGTGTCATATTCAATATCTGTAGCGCACCCAAAGCCCCCTCAAGGTCTGGTATAGTTTGCGCTGTTGCATCCAAAGCAGTATTCAACATCTGCATGGGTCTCATGGTTGCTTGGAAGGAAATAAAATCAGGCCATCTGTCAGGTGCTAGAAGTGAAAGTTGCACCCATAATTCTTCGTTTGAGAGATTGACAGGAGTGGCTGTTAGGAACAGTGTTTGCCGACTATGTAATGAAAGAATCTGGATAGCATCATGTAATCGACTACGGGGGTTTCTGCAATGATGCGACTCATCAACAATTGTCAGAAGTAGGTCTGGAACCCCCTCTTCCATCAGTTCTCTCAACAATTTTGATTGTCTGAAAATTCCATGGCTAGTGACAACAACGAGTGATTCTCCATCACGAATTCTGTCTAAAGCATGATGCAATTTCTTACCAGTATTTGCTTCAAATCCATCAAGGTCACAACGGTGAAACATTTCTTGCAACCATTTCAATCTTAATCCACCGGGGCAAATGATGAGAATGCCGCCAGTTTCACCCATCGCGTGAAGGCGGCGTAAAACATGTAATGCCGACACAGTCTTTCCTAATCCGACTTCATCAGCAATTAGTAATCCATCCCAATTACTGGAGGCCAGCCTTGCTGCTGGAAGGTGCTGATGTGGCTGGTCCAGCCAGCGACCAAAATTTAGTAATGGGCATAAATCAGATGGTGGAAATCTAATATCTAAATCGGCGCGAATTAGATTCCACTCATGGACACCTAATGTTGCGCCGCTGGCGCCTTCATTTCTACTACCTAAATCGCTCAACAGTGCCCTACCGCAGAGCGACCGTTCTTGAAGATGCGCGAATCAACACCATGAAATAGCCAAAAAACGCCATTTTCCATAAACCGGCACTTCAGTAATAATTACTAAAAATTAACCAAATGATAACCCATTAACTGGGCTTACTTTGGTAATTTCACACCTTGTTCTTTTACTGTGTTTAACACTACCATTGTAGTAGAACGTTCAACTCCTTCAGTAGATAGGACTGTTTTGGTGAAGTCATCTAAGTCATCCCTATCACTTACCCGCGCAAACACCAAACTATCCATTTCGCCAGTCACATCATAAACTGCGAAAACCCGAGGGTCGTCTGCAATCAAGCGCTGTACAGGTAGTAATTCTCCTTTGACAATTCGCAACCCGACAACGACGCTCATTTCCCAGCCAACTTTGTCAGCATCTAGGGTGACAGTATAGCCAGTGATGACTCCATTTTCTTCTAATTTTCCAAGTCGATTTGACACTGTTCCTAGAGCGACACCTACCATGTCAGCTAGCGCTCTCATTGAGAGTCTACCATCTTCTTGAAGTGCTTCAATCAGTTGCTTGTCAGTTTCATCCAAGTCCATTTTCCCACGTCCGGAGTTTTCTCGCTTCGCGGGGGGTTTTTGAACGTTGTTGACAAATTACTACCTTTTTTTGGTCAGATGAGCATCAAACCGTGATAAAAAGCAAAATTACCACAACAATGCATAGAGCAAGAGGGTTTTATTCAATTTTATGAACAGGTAATTTGAGATCAAGAACCCAACCACCTAATTCTTCAACTTCAACTTCCCAATGAGTTTCTGCCTCATTGATTTCTTCTGTACTCCTCAGTTTTACAGAAAAATTCCGACTTGTTCCTGCTGGAACCAATTGCTGCTTCGGTATCCTTGACATCTTCCAAGGTAATGTTGCAGATGCCCCCTTAATTGTCAAATCGTATTTACCTGCAGTTACCTTTACTTCAGCAATCCATTCCTTCTTGATGTAACGCAATGTGCCTGTTAGAAGTGGTAGCCCAACTTCTCTTTGGTAATCTTGGCGTACAATAATAACGAGTCCAGCAACGATTGCAATCGCTAAGAGAATGACTGGAAACATACCTGCAATATTTGGGATTCTATCGAGGGTTTGAACCTGAGTATGGTCTATTCCAGAAATCGTTGCATTAAGGTCATCGACTAACATCACAGTCACTTCTAATCTCCACAAATCATTGATAGTGAATGGGATTCCATCTTCTGCTAGGCGTTGGGAATCAATTACCTGAGTCCAGTTAGTGGTATTCCCTGCTTGGTGGTAAAATGAGGATGACCAACCATAGTGGAGCACCACATCATCAGCAGTTCCATTTCCAACAGGAGTATGGTCCACAGTAACATACCAGCGCAAATTTAGTGATTCCGCTAAATCCTCTAATGGTTCAATTTCAACCTCTAGTAATAGCCCAGCAGATTGAGTAATATCTGTTGTAGTTGTTTCATCATTCTCTTCTGTGGCGACAACATCAACACTGAGCGTCAATTTTGCTAGTGATGAAATCGTGGTAGCATTCTCAAATGACTCCCCATTTCTCCATTGTGAGCAGGAATCTGCACCGAGTTTTTCTGCTCGCTGCTGTCCTGCTAAACTGCTTCCCTCACCATGAATCCAGTTTAGTGAAACATCGCTATCTAGTTTCTCAACTGTGTCAAATTCTTCATCGCAAATGCTGTCATCAATAAAGGATTCAAAAACTGAAATTTCAGATTCAACAGCCTCCCCGCTAACATCATCTAAGTACTCAGAAAACACAATAAAAGTTAGATTTATCAACATAAATGTGGCGAATATTACTGCTGGCAATCGATTCACAGCGCCACCTCAAGTCCTAGTGCATAGGTTAGGAGAGTGCGTTCGCAATCGGGCAACATCAGAGTCAACTTGCCTCCTAACCATGCAGGTAGCCACCACATCACTCCTTCATGATTGAACCGCAGAACTACTCCTCCTGAGGTTTCGTCTCTAATGGTAGATATGGTTTCAGCGGCATCTTCCTTATCGGGACCACCTTTTAGCAAAATTTCCTTCAGGAGGTCGGCTTCTATTTCGTGTACACGATTAGATAATTTTACTGCTGTAATATGCATTCCTTTGGAGGTTGGTCTCTGTAAA
>CBFHYB010000034.1:5263-13734 GCA_965659915.1 Candidatus Thalassarchaeaceae archaeon | reverse complement strand
CAACATTTCATCATGTGGCATGAGTTCCCTCAGGGAACTCTATCGTTGGGTTGATGTACAACAAGCGTTGCGACAGAGAATAATTGGAGTTGTAGTATGACCAGACAATTCCTCCAAGAATGCCTTGAAGAGTCTGAGGAGAGAAGCCGCGGTAACCCTGGAAGAAGGTTGGCTACAGTACCAACCACTGATGCTTGGGACATGATGGGTGATGAATGGCGTGGATTGATTTTCAACCTACTCAAACATGATGCTGAAAACAATGCTGCAGCCTCGGGGAAGGGGAAGAAAAGAGTCGGTCGCCGCGGTGGTCGTGGTGACCGAATGATGATGCAGCATTGGGATTTAGAAAATGTCAATTCGTTACTTACTGGTGAAAATGATGCGGACTATCGCCTTGCTTCCCTGCTAATGCATAAGGCTCAGATGGGAGATGAATGGGATAACGCTTGGAACACCACGTTGAACCAATTACGCTCTCAATGTGAATCCCAAGGAGTTCACCCCGTATTTCACTCACTAGCATCTACCTTCCAACCAGTGCTTGGAGAACTAGGAGTCTACGATTCTGTTGAAGTTGAAATTGAAGATGATGTGGCTTGGCTAGAATCATGTAGGATTGATGCAAGCGATTGTCAATTACTTACTGAATTACTCAAACCACCCATTGGCATTCAACTGAAAGCAACCCAATTAGCACCGCTAAAGAGATTGTATGATTTGATGGCTAGAAAAGGTGTGGTCAAAGCACAGTGGCTGTCTCGTCATATAGATTCTAGATTGTTAGAAGAAAGAGATGGCTCAACTGGACTTCTTGCTGCAATCCTTGCTTCGGGAGCACAACTTGATGGTGTTAAATCAAGATTTGAAGAGTTGTCCAAGGAAAAGGGCATTATCGGCGATATTGCTTCAAATCAACTTCTTCTGATAAGCATTAAAGAAGGTGATAATAGTGTATGGGATGATTGTATATCACTCCCACAAGGGAACTCTCTGAATGATGCGTGCCGAGCCTACGCATGGGCTCAAACACCAGAGGGTGGGGCCGATTTATCTCTCAAAGAATTAGAGATGGGTTTGGATGAGTTAAACACGTGGAGTGAAATTCGTGGAATTGAAATGGATAGTTCCGAAATAAAATGGGCAATTGTTGATTCTTTGGTAACGGCTGGTGATTCTGACGGTGCGTGCCAACACTTTCCCAGCCTAAATCTCAATAATAATCAACAACTCAAAATTGCTTTGAGTTTGCTCAATTCTTCTTGTCACGATATTGTGGTTACGAAATTAGAAAAAGTAATCGACAAGGAATCTGATCTGGATTTTTCAATTCTTTTACGCCACGGATCAATACCAGTTAATATCAGATTGGCGGTTTCTGAACTGCTTGACGTGAGTGGTTCTGCAGATCAAGACACGGAAGAAATGATGCTTGAGTTGTATATTTCTACTGGTGATATTCAAGCGCTTACTAGCTTACTTGCATCACATTCTGATTCTGCTCAGGTTAATCCCCATCTTACATTAGTATCTGCTAGATTGATTGGTGCTGGAGCTGACAATGATTTACTTGACTGGGCAAGCCTCGCTCGACGAGAGGCTTTTTTGGTATTATCTGATGTTGAATTACCAAGTTTTCTTTCTCCCGCAGCCTTTGCCCTCACTTCATTACTTGATGGTGGCATAGCTGACCTTGAACAGGTCAGTTCCTTACTTGACTCCGAAGGGCTTCAATCATTCAAACAATGTCGGCGAGCAATGATGGAGGATGGCGATGGACTTGTACCTCAACCACTACTTCTGAAAATGGAGGAAAGTGTATCATCTTCTGAGATGGAAACTATTGAAAGAATGCTGTTCAATCAATTGATTCTCAATCTTAAATTGAATAGGGCTGACAGCCTGTTGCAAATTGCTGAAAATGAAAGCCACGCAGAAGCTGAAGAAATAATTGAAGAGGTGCTTACGAGTGCTCCCCCTACGTTTCGTCTGATGAAAAATGTGGACGCCCAAGTACTGGAACACGGGGTTGCCAGTGGTGCCTTAGAGAAGTGGTACAAAAGCAATAATGCGCATTCAATGGAAGCATCCATTGCCACAGGAAGATATGCTGAAAAGAGTGGCAACAGACTCCAGGCAGCAAGATCCTATCAAACAGCCGCCACTCGATGTGATAACTTTGAGTTACGGCAAAAATTGAACAAAGAGGCGCTGATTTCTTATGCTCACGCGGGTAATTGGCCAGAAGCAATTGAACTACTTGAATCTGAATCCGGCTTGAAGGCAAACATCACTGATAGATTCAAACTCTATCTACAAGTTAACGACGAAGCGGCCAGAGGTAATCTTGAGAAAGCAAAAAAAACAATTCTTGCAAATGTTGCTGAGTCAACAATTATTGAGAAGAAAAACAACGATGGAGAGACCTACGAAGTTGAACATATAACACACTCGGAAGAGGAACTGAATCTGCATCTTACTTACCCCTCTATCCACCGACTTCCCGGAGAACCTTACCGAGGTCGGGTGCTTGCAGCCATTAATCAAGTACAAAGAGGTAGAAAACGTAGAGGCGCTGACATTGAGCAAGTTTTCCAAAAAGCGCTAAACCGAAAAGAGTTCACTGAAATTTTCAGTGTAGCTAATCGAGCCGCCGATGAAATGGGGCCACAGCATGGTTTACTGATTTACGAACGAGCAATGAATAGTGGTAAATTCGATATTGCTGGACTCAAACGACTCTCAGAAATGCAGAGAACAATGTATTCAAGAACCGAACACGTGATACCTGTACGTCAAAGAATTCACCTCAATAATCTAGCGTTGAAGCCTTTGGTAGTAGTTGATACCAACCTTTTGGTAGATGCTTTAGCAGAACGAATTCTTCGTGAACTTGAAATTGAACATGAAGTGCCAATGCATCTTGATAGCAGGCGAGAATTCCACAAGACTCTACTTTATCGAAGTCAACAAGGTAGAATTGAAATGTTCATTCCAGCAGCGACAAGAAATGAATTGAGAAATATCGCTGCAATTCCTGGAAGAATGAGGAAAATCTGTGGTGATAGGTTAATTGATCCTAAATTATGGGACAAAAAAATCACCGAAAAATCACTTGTTGCCTTGGCTAACAGCGTGATTACAGAATATAATTCTTGGAATCCCGAAACAGGAGCAAACATCAACGAATTAGTACAGAATAAACGACCTGAATTCGAATCTTTCTTTGTTAATCTGAAGAAAGTATACTCTGATATTACAGATTCAAAAATTAGTAGGGGGCACTCTCAAGCAAAGCGGCAAGAAATCGATGGTGAAGCACTTTACCCAGAAGCCGGTGATGTAGATATCATGCTGTTTTCAGCCTACCTTGCTGAACAAAGTTTGGAAGGTTTTGGCTCTATCCTTGTCGCCTCACGTGACTCTGATTTCACTGTTCCAGCACGGGCTTTGCAGGAGAGATTTGGTTTCGTAACTGTGGATAATGCTCAGGCTCTTTCCCGTTATGCTCACTAATTTATGATTGAACGGAACAAGGTTGTTCAATTAATTACTTAGTAATTTATTGTGCGGTGCCACCGATGATGAATTCACATCACATGTGAGATATGATTGCATCACCAAACTCGCTACACTTGAGCAGGGTAGCATCATCCATTAAACGCTCGAAGTCATAGGTTACTGTTTTGGCAGATATTGCCCCTTCCATACCCTTCACAATTAGGTCGGCGGCTTCATCCCAACCCATGTATCTCAGCATCATTTCAGCAGAAAGAATTAGTGAACCTGGATTCACTTTGTCTTGACCTGTGTACTTTGGAGCTGTACCATGTGTTGCCTCAAAAATAGCAATTCCTGTATCGTAATTGATGTTCGCTCCGGGGGCAATTCCGATTCCTCCTACTTGTGCTGCTAGTGCATCTGAAATGTAATCCCCATTGAGATTCATTGTTGTCAAAACAGTGTACTCACGCGGGCGCGTCAATACTTGTTGTAACATTGCATCTGCAATTACATCCTTGATGATAATTTCATTCCCTGTGTTAGGATTAGACATGGTACACCACGGACCACCATCTAACAAAGTAGCGCCAAACTCATCTTGAGCAAGTTGGTAACCCCAATCACGGAATCCACCTTCTGTGAATTTCATTATGTTCCCTTTGTGAACTAAAGTAACGCTTGGTAAATCTTGCTCAATGGCATACTGAATCGCTGCTCTAACAATTCTCGCTGTCCCTTCTTTACTGATTGGTTTGATGCCAATGCCTGAAGAATCTGGGAAACGAATTTTGGTGACGCCCATCTCATTTTGTAAAAAGTCAATCACCTTTTGAACCTCGGCGCTACCTGCCTCCCATTCAATACCTGCATAGACATCTTCACTATTTTCTCTGAAAATAATCATGTCAACTGCACCTGGGTCTTTGACTGGACTTGGTGTTCCTTGATACCACCTTACAGGACGTACACAAGCAAAGAGATCTAACTGCTGGCGCAAAGCAACATTGAGACTACGGATACCACCGCCAACAGGTGTTGTAAGTGGCCCCTTGATTGAAACAAGTCCTGTTCTCATAGCAGATTTGGTTTCTTCTGGAAGCCATTCTCCTGTTGCATTGAATGCCTTTTGACCAGCTAAAACCTCTTTCCATTCTATTTCCCGCTGGCCACCATAAGCCTTTGAAATTGAGGAATCAACGACTTTGCGCATCACAGGGGTGATGTCAATACCTATGCCATCACCTTCAATGAAATTGATTACTGGATTATCGGGCACATTCAAATTGCCACTTATCATTGTGATTGGGCTACCAGAGGTCATTATTTTGGCCGACCCGCCCCCCCTTCATCAATGCAATGGATAGAGATGATATCCAATCGCAAACATATTCTCTAAGGCTCTCCTCCGGAAAAACATGGATTCGTTGGTAGAATGGAATGGTGGAAAGAGTATGATGTGCACCGACAAACAAGGGATGACGATGGAGTTAGCGTGGGGTGGAGAAGGTGTTTCTCCTGTCACTGCAACCCTACACTCTTGTGGTGCTTGTAGTCTAATTGATGTGATTGTGGGTTTAAAAAACCGTGAAGTGGAAAGTGCTTCGGTTAGCCTAGACCTAGAACGTTCAGATACAAATCCCAAAGTATTCACTAAAATTCACATGGTTTATCGTGTTAGTGGAAATGACTTACCTGAGAAATTGGTCAATCGTTTGGTACAACAAAGTCATGAAAAATACTGTACGGTTTCGAATATGATTAAACACACCGCTGAAATAACTTGGGAAGCAATAGTAGAGTGATTACTCATCTTGGTCTATGAGACCAATCGTTTTTGCAACCGGAACAAGTAGTGCTGGAACTCTAGCGATTTCTCCAGCCTCTTCGCCCTCAAGCCATACTCCTTCTGCATAAGGCTGACCTAAACCAAGTTGACTCATCCATGAATGGCTTGCAATCCATCTCTCTCTTGAGAGACCTGCCAGCATGGCTGCTTTACCCATTGCTTTGGAAACATCATAACTCGCTGGGTCATCTAAGAAAGTAAGAGTCCCCACCCATGCGGCTAATGCTTGATCACCACAACCAAAACCTGCTCTTGTTAGGTCATAGACTACATTTTCCTCAAATTGTGATTCAATTTCCGCTCGGTCTGAATTTGATAACCCAATCATATTCTGCATGGCATCAAGCAGTCTGATGCTGTGTAGAGAAAGAGCACCATCACTACACCATGCTAATTCTAACGCATGCCAAAATGGTGTATTTTCTGCTTTCATGAAGAACGCTCCAACATACTTTGAAGCATCTCTAAGTGCTGTTCAAAAGTAATCCCTAATTCTTCACGCTTACGTGCTAATAATTTTGCTTCAGCGGGATCAAGGATACCATCAATCCAACATGTTGACATTAACATTTCATAAGCAACATTTGGTGGTGTCACTGGTTGTTCTTCTTCTTGTGTCTGCTCCTCAACTTCTTCGGTGACTGGTTGTTCTTCTGCTTCCTGCTCGGCAACATCATCTTCAACAACCTCGCCATCCAAATTAAGAGTTGAATCTGCGGCTAGAAATCCATCTCCATCAACTAAATCTTCTTCTTCGTCGTCATCATCCATGAATGCTGATAATGGGTCAGCACTAGCAACGGCGTTACCACCGAATGAACCACCTGCGCCACCACTAGCAACGCCAAGTTCAGCGAATGGGTCGATTTCTCCGCCATCTTCTTGTTCACCTACTAATGCATTCAATTCATCAGACAAAGGGCCAGCAGATGGGAGGGTGTCATTGTCCATTGCTTCGCGTACGCGCTCGCGAGAGCGGTGCAGTACCGCGTCTCTACGACCACCCCAATCACCTCCATCTCGGTGATTTTCGATGTGCGACATCGCCGCTTCATGGTCTTCAGCATCACATTCAAGGGTCTCTTGAACTTGTGAAATCAAGTCCTCATCTATTCCATCTTCGGACTCAACGCTGAGGATTATTGCAGCGTGGAGTATTTGTTCTGGTGCAAGCATTTGAATCAACCATATCTAACAGCCGGTTACCGACTAATAGCAACTGCTAGGGCGCCTCCTTCAAATGCGTTCCCGTTAATCGTCCACTACCACACTCTCGTATTTTTTTTGTTTCAAGAAGAAATCGGGATGGATTTTATTCAGCAAATTGGGAAAAATCATTGCTGAATGTTCAGATGATTCAAACTATGTTAATCAAAATGTTCAGTTCTGGAAGTAGATAAATTTCGCCTTCAACTATACTCTACAACTTCACATATTTGCTAACTATTAAGAACCCTCTCGTAAGGCAAAAGAATCCCGCTCGCACAATGTGGACACTACTCAAGTCATGACATAGCCGAGAAATGGGAAATTGGACCGGAGGACAAGATATGCAAACGCCAGCGCGAGAATCTGTCAACGCCGGCGACTCGGAAAGCGGATTGGTTGTTGAACGAAGATTCACCTCACCAAACAAACCTGTTCGAGAACAATTTGAATGGACTGAAACAGATATTGATTTGAAAGATGCGAAGGGTAATACTGTTCGTAAAATTGAAAATATTGAATTTCCAAAAGGGTTTGATGGAGTCCCTGGCAAAGTTGCAGCTGACAAATATCTGCGCAAGGTTGTCCCAGGTATGGACCATCTCATAAAAATCCCTGAAGATGGCGTTCCTGAATGGTTATGGCGTTCAAAACCCGATGAGGCGAAGAAAGCAAAGGCCAAGAATTGGACTGGAAAGGAAACTTCGGGCTGGCAACTTTTCCATCGATTAGCAGGGTGCTGGACATATTGGGGATGGAAGCACGGATACTTTGCTAGCGAAACCGATGCTCGCGCTTATTATGATGAAATGTGCTTCCTATTGGCTAGTCAACGCTCAGCACCTAATAGCCCACAGTGGTTCAATACTGGATTACACTGGGCATATGGAATAGAAGGACCGGCCCAAGGGCACTGGTATGTCGACCCATCAACCGCAGAGGACTGTAAATCGGTAAACGCCTATGAAAGGCCTCAACCTCACGCTTGTTTCATTCAGAGTATTCAGGACAGATTAGTTGGTGAAGGCGGGATTACAGATTTGGTAGCCCGTGAAGCATTGTTATTCAAATTCGGTTCTGGCACTGGTAGTAACTTTAGCAACATCAGAGGAGATGGTGAACCACTTTCTGGTGGCGGGCAATCAAGTGGCCTACTTTCATTCTTGATGATTTTAGATAAGGCCGCTGGAGCAATAAAGTCAGGTGGAACTACTCGCCGTGCCGCAAAAATGGTCACCCTAGATCTTGACCACCCAGATATTCAACAATACGTCAATTGGAAAATGAAGGAAGAAGAGAAAGTTTCAGCCTTGATTGCTGGTGCAGCGGCTTTACAAAAAAATGCAAACAACATAATGAATGCAATCAATAATTTTGATGGCGAGGCAGGTAACAGCACTGAAATTACTGAAAACATTGAGTTAGCAAAGGCGGTCAAGCGAGCAGTCAATGCAAGTATTGCTCAACCACACATCAAGCGAATCATTGACTTAGCAAAGCAAGGCCACACTTCTATGAAGTTTGAGCAGTTTGATGCAGATTGGCAGGGCCAAGGATATCTCACTGTTTCAGGACAAAACAGTAACAATTCAGTTCGAGTGCCTAACCAATTTATGGAAGCGGTTGAAACTGGAAAAGATTGGAATCTTTATTGGCGCACCGAAAAGAGTGCTGCTGAAGAGGACGGTCGCGAAGCTACACCATGCAAGACGATGCCTGCTCAAGAGTTGTGGGATGATGTATCTCACGCCGCATGGTCGTGTGCTGACCCTGGTGTTCAATTTGATACAACAATCAACGATTGGCACACCTGTCCAGAGAGTGGAAGAATCAACGGCTCTAATCCATGTAGTGAATACATGTTTTTGGATAACACCGCGTGTAATTTGGCTAGCATCAATCTGCTACACTTCTA
>CBFHYB010000034.1:0-5163 GCA_965659915.1 Candidatus Thalassarchaeaceae archaeon | reverse complement strand
TTGATGCACATGGGTATCCCTTATGATGACCCACGTGGTTACGCAATTTGTGGTGCACTTACTTCAATCATGACTGGTGAAACATACAAAACATCTGCAGAGATGTCATCTTTCCTTGGCCCATTCAATCTCTATGATGACAATCGTGACTCTATGCTCAAAGTGATGCGTAATCATCGCCGCGCAGCCTACGACGTTGCGCCAGAAGAATATGAAAATCTATCAGTTAACCCAATGGGAATTGATGCTAAACAATGCCCCAACGATTTGTTGGATGCTGCTAGGTCTGCATGGGACCAAGCGGTAATGATGGGGGAGGAACACGGTTACAGAAACGCCCAAACAACGGTGATTGCACCAACTGGCACAATTGGATTAGTTATGGGTGCAGATACCACTGGTGTTGAGCCGATGTTTTCTATCGTTCAATACAAAACACTTGCAGGTGGTGGTACGCTCAGAATCCCTGCAACTGGCCTTCAGTCTGGTCTTTCCAATTTGGGCTACAAAAAACGGGAAATTGATGATATCATCAATTATGTCATGGGAACAGGTACATTTTCTGGATGTCCAACCATCAACACGGCTTCACTAGTTGAGAAAGGTTTCACAGAAGAAGAATTCGCTAAAATGGATGACTCGTTCAAAGATGTGTTTGATGTGCGAAGTTTAGCATCACCAAATGTATTGGGTGAAGATTTCTGTAAGGAATCGCTTGGTCTAACTGAAGAGCAGTTGGCTGATCCATTTGTCGACGTTCTTGGTTTACTTGGATATTCTAATGCAGACATCTCGACTGCAAATGATTACTTGTTTGGAAAGGCAACTATTGAAGGCGCTCCATACCTCAAAGATGAGCATTTACCGGTATTTGACTGTGCTCAACCTTGTGGTGCTTATGGAGAACGATTTATTCGCTGGGAAGCTCATGTTGACATGATGGCTGCTGCCCAACCATTCATCTCAGGCGCAATTTCAAAGACAATCAATATGCCACCAGATGTTACTATTGATGATGTCCAAGAGGCATATATGCGAAGTTGGAAAACAGGTAACAAAGCGTGCGCACTCTACCGAGATGGAAGTAAGTTGTCTCAACCTTTGATGTCCTCTTTGATACCGCCTTCAATGGGAATTGAAGAAGAAGAGGAGGAAGAAGAGGAAGTTTCTGTTGTCATCAAGAAGGTTGCAGAGAGACTACCTATGCCTGCACCACAGGCTAAGATGGTAGCGGAAACCATCACACAAGGATATGTTGCAACTCGCCGACCACTACCAGATAGTCGTGGCTCGTACACTATGAAAGCAAGAGTCGGTGGACATACTGTCTACTTGACATCAAGCACTTATGAAGATGGGAAAGTTGGTGAAATCATGATTACTACTTCTAAGGAAGGGGCTGCCTGGCGCTCAATGCTCAATCAGTTTGCAATCGCTGTTTCAATCGGATTACAATATGGTGTTCCGCTGGACGCTTTTGTCAAATCATTTACCTTCCAAAAATTCGAACCCAGTGGAATGGTTCAGGGTGGAAGTAACCGAGTTAAGATGGCAACAAGCATAGTTGACTATCTATTCCGTGAATTGGGTATACAATATCTTGGTCGAGATGACTTGGCACAAGTATCTGAAGAAGATTTGGATGCAATGTCGATCAGTAGACCAGAATCAACTCCGGATGGAATTGTCAGGCATGAAGGTGAGAAGCGAGATATCCAACTTACCCTAGATGTTGAATCAGAAGATCAAATGAAGATGAGAGTTGCCAAAGAACGAGGATTCACTGGTGATATTTGTGCTACATGTGGCGGCAGTAGAATGCAACGCAGTGGAACTTGTCTCAAGTGTGCTGAATGTGGCTCAACTACTGGATGTTCGTGAAGAACATTGCCTGCGCTTATTATTCGGGAATTTGAGGCACAAGGACTCTTGCGGGGTGGCAATTAATCCAACGCAGTGTTAACTCACGAAGTTGGTTTGATTTGAATGAATGCTGGCGATGAAGTCCATGACCCGTCGCCTTGCTAAAGATTCCATCATCAAGACCAGCACTAATTGCCATTCTAGTAATTGCTATCTTAGCCGCCCTTACAACATTTGCAGCGTATAGCCGACTTGCTTCATCTTCAAATTTAATTCCTAAATTACGTGCTAAATCTCCTTGAGTAACACCATCTTCTTCTTGAACAATCATTCCTATAATGATGAATTGGTCACGTACATGACGATCCCATCTCCTAAAATCTCCAGAATGTTCATCTGAACCGGCTGCAAATTTATCTGAAAGTGTTTCAAGCCAGGATTTGTTAGTTCCTTTGAAACGATTAATGTTGAATGTCTCGCATAATGTTAAGTCTAATTTTTCCGTGGATTGAAATTCAAGAAGTCCTTCAAATCGTTCACTCTTCCATTCATCAAGAAGCCAGTATTCTAACCTTCGACTTGCTTTTGGATCATGACCTGTGGCTCTATTAACGCCTTGGCGAAGTAAATCGGGCGCGACCTGACGAAATGAGTCAGGGTCCTCCTTAGCCCAAATTGAGAATGCTTCTGTGAGCCTTTGGATTCTCTTTTTTTCTAGCGAATCCTGTTTTGATATCTGCTCACTATTAGTCATGCAATCACCATTAAGGGTATATTATGATATTACCCGGCACTATTTGAAAGATAGTGTGTAATGCACATGAATGCTTCATGTTAGTTCTAATCCGGTATTAAGCCATTTCTTTGCGCCATTTCCACAAAATCTCTATTTCTGACTCAATATCAAAAGACTCACCGACTGTTCCTGCTCGTTCAAGTCTTGATTTGATAACTTCGATGAATTCTTCGTCAACAGGTTCACCAACTATTCGTTCAGCAAATTGAGCAATGCTGATGCCCGCTCCTGTGGCAATCGCATGCTCTACGCGGCGTTTCTCCTCATCATCTTCAGGAGGCCTTACAAAACGACTCAAGCGTTCACCTCCGAAGTCCAGGGTGAAATTCCCATCTCAACGTGTTGGGTTGGTTCGTCACTCCAATGGATTAGAGGTCCGCTATCCGCAAGTGGTTCAGCAGCAGGTTGTTCACCCCATACCGACACTTTCATCTGATTACGACCAAGAACTATGGCCTTGCGGATAATTCTAGCCGCACTTGCTACAGCCAATGTTTGGCGGTCAGTCAAACTCCAGTATGAGTCACCTCTTGGATGAGTGTGTGTCCATATTTGGAATGGGATTATCGCGCCTTTGGGTGGGTTTAGTCCCACACGTGATATTGTACCCCAATCAATGTAACAATTACCCACAGCATCAATCAACATGCTGACTTCCATACCAACTGTTTCACTGATGGAATAGAACCGTGGCCATAAATTATTGACACCCAAATAGGCCATTGTTTCTCTTACCTCATCACACCATACATCACCTCTCTCAAGAGCTGCATTCACGGCGTCAAGCGGGTGTAATACCGGCGTTACCGGTGGCTTTGCCTCTGACATTACTCATCACCTCCAGCAATCAGTTCAGGAACTTCTGGGAATTCCAACTCTCCAAATGTTAGAGAGTACATACGAGCAGGTGTCGGTCGGAAAGGCATGCCACTAAGTTCGCGAAGATTCTGAACCAACCATTGAGCACCATGAGCTGCAGCAAGTGCATAGCCCATCTGTACATTTCCAGCCTTGATTGAACCAGGTATCTGACAAGAAGCAGGGGCTTGGTCAAGAGGAGTCATGGTCTCAACTAGGTTGGAATCACTCTGGTAATCAAGAGCGATCATTCCGTCTCCACCACATCTCAAATCTAGCCAACGCTCCGATTTGTTGTGAACAAGTGCTCTCGCTGCTGGTCTGTCAACGGCAACCACTACTACATCATAACCATCAAGTTGTGACACCTTCTGTAATTTCTCACCAATTGGTTTCAGCGTCAGTGCAGAGGATAGGAATGGCGCTAACCGCTCTGCAGATGAGTTGACTTTGAGGCGACCAACCATCCTTGGGTCGTGTCTTTGGTGTGCAAGATTGCCGACCTCAACTCTATCATCATCCATTAAGTGGATTTGAACCCCACCCATTCTTCTCGCTATGTCTCCTGCAGTTAATGCGGGAATAAGCAATTCAAGCAGTTGGCTCCCAATGCCTCCTGCGCCTATAACTAGTACTCTAATCATGATATCATCTCTCCACTATTCTTTTCAATTTCTTGACAATATATTAACGATGTAAACAAAATCATGATTAGGAGGTGAATTAGGGTAATCTATGAAAGGGAAATTGACTCTCGGAGATGTATGCCTGATTCGGCACTTCAGACATTTGAAGAAATCGGCCGAATCCCAGCCAGAGTCCTTGGTTACTTGTTATCAGATAATGATGAGGAATTAGTTGATAGCGACACCCCGTTCAATGAAAGACTGCGGTTAATTAAACGAGAAGAGAAATTAATTTGCATACGCGCTGGAATATACGGTGTTCTATGCGGCATTGGTATTGTATGGATAACATATCTAGCTAGATCATTGGAGCCAAGTAACCTAACTGCAGACCTAAAAGCCACAGCACTCTACTTCGCTATTACCATCGGTTCGGGAATAATTCTTACCATGATTGAATTAGTTTTCATCTATGCTGATACGATTCAAACCGCTAGAAAAATAGCTCTTATTTCTGGGCTTCGCCCAGCTATCATCGATGAAGATGATATCACCGATGAACTGATTCTTTCCCTAATGTATGCAGGTCTTAAAGCACCAAATTCACATTCCCCTTTGTACGGAATTAACCCTCGTGAGCATGTGAATAAAATAGTTCTAATTTTTAGCATGGCAGCACATAAATCAAAAGTTTTAATCTCCAGAATTATACTCAAATCACTTTATCGTCGCCTTCTCGTAAGATTGGGTGGGAGAACTGCATCACGTGCGGTAATTGAAACGGCGTCAATTCCAGTATTCGCTTTATGGAATTTTATTGCAATCAGAAGAGTCATGAAAGAAATTAGAATTCGTACAACTTTTCCTCTTTTAGTTGATGATTTGGAAAATGATTTGCTTCCAAACGGTTTTGATAATTTGACAGAAATGCAACAAAAAGCCACCCTTCTTGCGATTAAATCGCAAGTAACTGGTGTGGCTGATTTTCATCCGAACATCAAATTATTTGTTGAAAGAATA
>CBFHYB010000033.1:6379-13928 GCA_965659915.1 Candidatus Thalassarchaeaceae archaeon | reverse complement strand
CTGCGCCAAGACTGATGCACTCAATGCCGCCCTCAACGACATTAACATGGCTGCACACCAAGTGGTTTCTAAGATGGGTGCGATTGAAGTCGGGCCGGCTGATTGGAAAGAGGTAGGGATTACAAACCAGTGTTTCACGAATGTTAACTCAAAAGAGGACATGGAATTTCTTAATTAATTCGAAAACGGTTACCATCTGAAATTACTCGGCCTTCAGCGAGTGCATCTATTACTGCTGGATAGAGATGGTGTTCTATCTCCACTCTCACTCGCTCTCCAAGAGAGTCCTCTCCTTCTCCTGATTGAATCGCGGTGGTTTCACTAGCGATTAGTGGGCCGTCATCAACACCTGCACTCACGAAGTGCACCGACGCTCCCGCTGTAGTAGCCCCTGCGGCCAATGTATCTCTAACTCCGTGAGCACCCGGAAAGAGAGCGCCATCATCACCCCATGGACTAGGATGAATGTTGACCACTCTGCCTAATCGAGGTGCCAAAAAATCAGCAGTCAAAATACGCATGTATCCGCTACAAACTACCAATTCAACTTGATATTCATCTAGAACTTTGGCAACAGCCTGTTCATGTGCTAATCTACGAGCGCGGGCACCATCAGAACCAGCTTCAAAATTACTTCTAGGTTGTAATGGAATACAGATTCCAACAACTCCGTGTTTGGCTGCTCTATCTAAGCCTTTAACAGCAGGTTGATCTGAAATTACAACAACTGTTTCATGAGAACAATCATTTGATTCTTGATGTTGTAAAAGTGCTTCTAAACCCGAGCCCGAACCTGAAATCAAAACACCCAACCTTAGCGGGTTATTTATCGAAGAAATGTTTGGAAGAATGTACGAACCTGACATGTTCGGAGAGCCCCGTGTGGTCTAGGTTTACACCTAACCTGTGTGCAAAGCGAGTGGGCCACCACTATTGAGCGAATCGGCCACTTTTTAACAGCGGTTTATGGCGACCATATTGGGGGAACGGGGGTGACTGTGGTATTGACGAGTGTAGACGCTATTGTTGAGCAATATTCTCGTAAATCTACACCCTTGAAAAAACGCTTGTATGTAGGTATTGGATTCATTTTCATCATCTGTGCTATTATTGGTATTTGGATACCTGGTTGGCCTACTGTTTCTTGGGCTGTTCCAGCTGCTTATCTCTTCAGTCATTCAAACGAGAAATTATTTCGCTGGACATTGACAAACCGCTGGTTTGGTTCAGCACTATTTGACTACTACTCTACAGGAAAAACTCTTCCAAAACACGTTAAAACTTGGATAATTGTGTTCATCACCATAATGTCTGCCGTTTCTATTTGGATAACTGACCTTGCTGGTGACCCTGGATATGGTCAGGCATTTATTGCCATTGTTTGGTTAATTGGTGTGTGGTTCATTTATTCTAAAGTCAAAACCCGTACATGAGGATTTATCCGAACATCAATGTCTGAATAAACGAACACCAGTGAACAACATGGTCATTCCATGTTCATCTGCGGCATCAATTACTTCTTGATCACGTATCGAACCACCCGGTTGAACTACGCTGGTTATTCCTATCTCGTGTGAGGTATCAATGCCATCTCTGAATGGGAAGAACGCGTCTGAAACCATCATTGCCCCTGTTGCCCGTTCACCAGCACGACGGGCTGCAATTCTGACTGCTTCGACTCTGCTCGTTTGTCCGGGGCCAATACCAACCGTTGCGAATCCTGTGGTACTGGGCTGAACAAACACAACACAATTTGATTTCACTTGGGCGCAAACCGTTACGCCAAATCTAGCTAAATCGATTTGACCCTCATCTGCTGATTTTTTAGTCACAGATTTGACTTCTGACCAATTGATTTGAGGGGCTCCTTCTTCTTGTGCTAACCAGCCACCATCAATTTGTCTCCATCGTAGTTCTGGATTTAGCGGGGTGAAATTATCAAAAGTTAGCATTCGGCGATTCTTTTTCTCTGACAATATATCCAAGGCTGAATCTTCAAATCCTGGAGCGATAATACATTCGACGAAATGTCCGCCAATCGCTTCAGCTACCTCATCAGTCACTACTTGATTGAAAGCAATTACACAACCGAAAGCGGATTCTGGATCGCTAGCAAGCGCATCATTCCAAGCCTCTACTTGATTGGTGGAAATTGCAACACCACAAGCATTTGTGTGTTTGATGATCACACAGCAATGGGGCCATTGGCTCCATTCATCACCACTTACAGAACGGGCAAAACGCAATGCTGCATCCAAATCAAGATAATTATTGAAAGATAATTCCTTACCACCATGTTGGTTCGCGGATGCTAAGCCTTCTGGTATTTCGCCAACTCGTGATGCGTCAAAAAATCCTGCCATTTGATGTGGGTTTTCTCCATATCTTAACCGATTCAACTGACCGCCTGAAATCAACAGTCTCGGAGGTAAATCACCTTCTAATTCAACCCCTTCAAATCGTTCAGCCAAGGTTGTTGCTAGTGCCACGTCATAGGCTGCTGTTCTCTGAAATGCCGTCAATGCAAGTCTTTGCCTCACATCTAATGGAACTGACTTTGGGTCACCATCTGTTTGTTGTAAATGTGCTAGAACTTCATCGTATTGACTAGGATCTGCCATCACTAAAATATCGGGATGGTTTTTTGCTGCAGCCCTAATCAATGTTGGACCACCAATATCAACCATCTCAATCAATTCATCGATTTCAACAGGAGGTTGCCGCGCAGCAACCTCTTCGAAAGGGTAGAGATTTACAACCACCATATCGATTCGGGGGTAACCAAGTTGAGCTAGAGTTTGTACATCATCTGGATTGTTTCCCCGAGCAAGAATTGGTGCGTGAATTGCTGGATGGAGTGTTTTGACTCTGCCATCAAAAACTTCTGGATGTTCTGTGATTGAACTAACATCATCAACAGCTACTCCGGACTCGCGTAATAGCCGAGCAGTCCCCCCTGTGCTAACTATTTTCCAACCCATCGCTTCTAATGCTACTGCTAGAGCCGTGACCCCTGTTTTATCGTAAACACTGAGAAGTGCACGGGGTGAATTAGTGCCGGTTTTATTCGGCACTTCAGAAGTTGTTCCGGGTTGATTAGAGGTGCTCATCAATCGAACCCGTATTCATTCGACGGGGTAGCCGTTATTGAGTTTTGAGGCTACAAAAATTCCTCTAATCGGCCCTGTTTTGCTACTTATCATTTTCATCAAGTGTGATTTCCAATAATGAAGGGCCAGTTGACATCCATTCTAATCCGTCTTGAACCCATGCCCATATCTCTTTCAGCCGATCTTTATCTACTCCAGCATACTTCGCAATAATTTTAATCGCTTCAACTTCGGAATCATGTACTTCACCATCTGCCGCAGCAAGAAAAATACCATCTCTAAGTGCTAATCTTAGAGTCTTTTTGTCCATATTTTTTACCGTTTCTTTGACATTATATTCATTACGTAATAAATTTCGAAATTGTGAGCGTAATCGTGGATTTATCAACATTCTAGCCATTCTGCTTTCAAAAAATGACATTTCTTCTTCCCTGAGAACATTGTCGGCATTAGCAATAATTGCTAATACGGTCATGTAATCGTCCCTGTTGACCACGAGGAACGCATCTGGATGTGAGGGTTTCATGTGCAATTTGCCATTAGAGTTCTCATTGAATTAAGTTTCGGATAGATATTTACAAAATATATCCAAAAGAATAACGAAAATAGTTGGAACTTTGTCATCAGATTGATGGAGTAGATTAGTCCCCTCTTGCACTGATTACTTGGTCACAGCGAAGAAGTGTGTTTGTTGTTTCAGTCGCCGCCATAATACCATGAAGTATGCTTTCGGCGGGCTCAAGAACATCTAACATGGATGTGATTGAACCATCTGAACTAACACCAGCGGCTTCCATGTTTTCCCTCACTGCTGAACGGAGTTCAAGAAGGGCATCAAGTGGATCTACACCAGAATTTGCCGCCAACATCCACGGAATCATCTCAAGGGCGCGGCCGAAGGCATCCATACCGAGGCGGCTTCTGTCAGCAATTTTTTCTGCTGCCTCTTTTACTGCTTTTGAAGCAAGCATATGTGATGCCCCACCACCAGGCAATAGTATACCTTCACTGCGGGCTAGGCTAGTGGCCCTAAGTGCATCATACATTCCTCGAATCGTCTCTTCAGCACCCATTGCTCCACCAACAAGAATTGTAACAAGTGGGCCTGTGCAACCATCAAAGATGATTCTGTCTTGAACTTCGTCTGTTGCCAACCGTCGTTCTGCTTCGAATCGGCCGACTAATCCAAGATTTTCATTACTAAGGTCATCTAAATGTTCTACTAATTTTGCACCACTTGCTTGGGCTAAATGGACTAATTGCTTCTGGTCAATATCGTGGATTACCACTTTACCAGCTGCTGCAAGTCGGTGAAGTATGATTCTATCAACGTCACCACTAGAACAGATTATTTCTGCATCAGTAGCAATGATGTTATCAGCAATTTTTGCTAATGTTTGTTCATGAATTGCCATGAATTTTTGAAGATCTTCTGCAGATTGTAATTCAATTTCGGTATCTCTCTTTGTTTCTCTTTGCTTAATATCACAATTGAGAAGTGCCACTTTGGCATTCTCTTTGACGCCAGCCATTCTCTCCATTGGAATTCGTTGACGCCAAAAAACACCAGTAACCATTCGTGTGTCGTTTATTGTACTATCTTCTAATTTTTCAAACAACACATCTTCGGCTTCGCAACGAATACCTGATTCTGTTTCGTGAGTCACGTGCGCAAGGGCTTCCACCAACATTTCTGCAAAGCGAGTATCTGACCCTGCTGCACGTCCTGTCAAAGATGTTGAAGCAACCTTCTGTAACAACTCGCTATCATCTGCTGAACATTCTATCACATCTTCTTCAAGTGCTGAAACCGCTATTTCAGCAGCCATCAAATAACCATCAACTACAGTCAGTGGGTGAACACCTTTTCGAATCAATCTCCCCGCTTCATCTAGGAGAGCACCGGCGAGAAGGACTGTTGAAGTTACGCCATCTCCAATCGCTGATTCTTGAGCTTGGCCCAGCGATACGAGAAGTTTAGCACCTGGATTTTTTATCAATAAATCATTCAGCACTCTTGCACCATCAGATGTTACTGCGAATTCACCATTGGTTTTGTACAAGCCTTTGTCTAATCCACGCGGACCAAGTGTTCCGCGAAGTATTGAAGATAGGGTTTTTGCGGCGTGAATCAACTTCTGAGTCACCTCTACACCAGAGGTGATTCTGGTCTCTTGGCGAACTATTGGAACAGGTCCTTGTGCACCTTCAGCCATGCATCCACCTAATTTGTCCGACCTACGACCCCTTGATGAACCTTTGAGATGGTTGAGAGTGTGAGAATTAGGGGATTAACGGCGTCTTCCTTTGCGTTTTGCCCTTCTATCTTTCTTACTACTGTAGGACTGTTCCCATGCCCTTCCACCCATGCTTCGTTCAACATCCATATCATATGAACTTCGGAATTTATTTTCTGGTGCCCTAAAGCCGCGTGGTAAATCACGTGCTGATTTAATTGAAAACTTGACTTCATATTGTTCTTCCAACGCCTTTACAGTTGAACCGCCTTGACCAACAAGAACGCCTATTGCTGATTCATCAGGATAGACTTCTACGCTTCCACCAGAGAATTTTACGTGATGGATTCTAATTCCATAATCTTCTGAAAGACGATCTTTGAGTTGGGCCGCAGCAAGGAGTTGCATTGGTGACATTTCGTCTCCTGCTGCTTGACCATCTGCATCAACAATACAGATTTGTTCACCAAATGAGAATATTTCATTCAAAACCTTGCCATCAGGATATCTTTTCACTTGAATTACTGGTCTAGCCAAATCAGATTGCATTCCAGAAGGTGCCTTGACTGTCATTGCTAATTGCAAAACTTCTCCGATTTTACCCTTTTCAACGTGAATAACTGTCGTTAATATCTGGGCTAGGATTCCTAATTCAACTCTTCCAATCATTCGCTGAATCGCTTCTAATGCAGAGGCTGAATGAGTGACTCCAAGCA
This sequence comes from Candidatus Thalassarchaeaceae archaeon, assembly GCA_965659915.1. GTDB lineage: Archaea > Thermoplasmatota > Poseidoniia > Poseidoniales > Thalassarchaeaceae > MGIIb-Q1. The sequence continues at coordinate 7,865 of CBFHYB010000033.1, read as the reverse complement.
AACCAAGACCTGCTAATCTACAATCTCCAAATACTTCGAAATCTTTGGTCTTACGAACTTCATCATATACGATGAAATCAGGTCTTGCTAAGAATAAGATATCGGCTGTCAATTCCATTGAGCCACGGGAGCGATCATCTTCAGCTAGAGGGGCATATTGGGTTACTCTTTGAGGCAATTGTAAATCTCTTGGACTTTCCATTGTTTTGACAACTGCGCCTTCACCGTCTAACCAACGAGCGATTGCACTTGCCAGGGTTGATTTACCAGAGCCAGGCATTCCACTAACGAGTGTTCCTTGATTTTGTAAATCTGCAATCAATTTTAGGAGGTTTTCATCTAAATTGTAATCTTCAAGGTCTGGTTGTGCTACTGGCCGGACAACGATCATTTCCCAACCATCAGAAAATGGTGGCCAAGAAATTGTTACTCGTAAATCACCAACTTGCATTACTTTACAACCATGGCGATCAATTTCTACAAAACAATCACTGCGTGTCTCACTGTGTTGCTCAAGGGTGATTTCCAACCCTTGGGAAATCTCTTCAATTGTTGAACTACTAAATTCCTCCATTTCAAGTTCAACGACTTCTAATTCAGTAATGTGGCCACGTTTAACTCGTGGTGGACAATCGGCTTTCAAAAAAACCGTGCTAACAGTAAGGTCTGAAAGTAAATTTTCCAGTGCATCTGGAATCGGGGGGTGGTCACCAAATTTTGCCATGACTCTCTACTCAGATGGGTTCCCCTTCAAAGTTAGTCATACACCAATGTATGAACAAAACCGAAGTAAGGGTCATTGATATTGCACCAATAAACGGAAAGCCGAAAGTGCCTGACATTACTGTATACAAAACAGCACCAAGAAGTATGAGGAAAAGCATGTTTCCAATTGTTGCCACCCGTAAATCCAACCCCGAAACGACTTCATTTCGATTTGCTAACATCCACCAAACTAAGGCGGTAATACCAACCAATGTAACATAACCCACAATCATTCCAACTGTTTGACCAAGTGCCGAAACATAAAGGTCGTAAAGAGGGCCAAGCAGAGATTGTGCTAGGTTCATGTGTCGGCCCACCTGTGTCTGATTCTTGAATGCTCTCTCAATACTTTTGCTAAAATTACTCTCTACCTGCTGCCTTTAGTGCTGAGGAAACCATACTTACACCCTCTAAACCCACTTTTCCAGATGCAAAGGGAGTGTCATTATTTTCTCCATTAGCATGCGATATGAACGCCCTTAACTCAGCAGTCAAACTTGGCTCACCAAGTGGTAATTCAATACGTTCACGTGGAGCCGCATCAAATCCTCCCCACTGTTGCCCATGTGCATTGTTTGGGTGATGGTGTATCCATAATCCAGAGTGATCAAGGTAATCGATAGCCAATGAAGCGTCTTGACCGATTATTCGTAGTACCCTGACTTTACCTTGAATTCTGCTTCTCCAGGAAACTGTTACAACTGCTGATACACCATTTGGA
>CBFHYB010000033.1:0-6281 GCA_965659915.1 Candidatus Thalassarchaeaceae archaeon | reverse complement strand
TCCTGAATTTTTAGGGAACCCCATCTCAATGATTGCATGATCCTCAATTTTTGGATTATCAGAAGGTAAAGCAAGGCAATTGATTGTGTTTGGTTCAATATCACCCATCAAATCCTTCATGATATCCATATCGTGGATTGCTAATGCCGCAATAACCCCAATATCTGGTCTTGGCTCTCTTACTGAAAGGCGGTCGGATTCAATGTGAAGGATTGGACCAAGTGTGCCGTCAGCGATGAGTTCTGCTGCTTTGCGCACAGCAGCGTGGTATCGGAATAAATGACCAACCATCAATACTTGGCCTGTTTTTTCAGCGCAGGCTAGAACTTCTTTGGCCTGTTCCTCATTCATTGCCAATGGCTTTTCAACAAGAACATCAATTCCTTGCTCCATCAATGAAATTGCTAATGGTGCGTGTTGAGGAGTTGGTGTGGCAATTGTTGCTGCAGCAACACCTAGAGAGGTGAGGGCGTTAGCATCGGTACACCACTCACAACCAAACTCTGATGCCATACTTTCAGCACGTTCTGCATCAACATCACAAACGACTAGTTCTGAGATTACCCCGTTGGATTTCAACGCGGCCAAAGTTCGGACATGGTTGCGCCCCCAATAGCCGGTCCCGACCACTGCCATCTTCAAACTCATTGACCGGCCGAACCTACACCCCTCTTTCACGCTACCGGAATTCACATCTAATGACTCATGACGGCGGTTTGTCTGATATAGGGTAAGCAGAAGCGGAAATCATGGTGGGGCTGTTAATTGCCGCTGTCCGAGACCTTGACCCCCCTGCAGGTGGGGCTGAGATGAGTCTTGCAACCCTTCTCAAAGGAGTATGTGAACCAGGGCCACTTCCTGAAGCAGAAGTTCTCTATTTACCAAGTCGTGAAACACCACATATTGACCCAGCACATCTTCAACAAGCATGGAGAGCAACTATTTTCCAATCTGATGCCCGAGGCGATGCAACCCCTCTTACTTCAGATTCAGAATTAGAAAGAGTGGAAATCAATATTCCAATTGAAGATTGGTGGTCGGGTCTTGCTTGGCGACTAAGAGGTAAAAGCGGACAACCAAACTCTATGCTTCAACACCAGCATCTGAAAAAGAGGAATAAGAAATTCGCTAAAATGTTGAAAGGAAAAATTTCTGAGGTGAAAAAACAAACGGAAAGAAGTGGTTTGTCTGTCATTGGTATCACCCAATTACATTGGTCTGCAGGCGCAGGAGAAGTATTCAAAGAATTGAATATTCCATATTTGGTCTTCGTAAGAGATGAATTGCAATTCATTCAGCCCGAACTCTATCGCTCAAGTTTAGAGGGCGCCGCCGCGGTATGTTGTGCTGGAGATGGTTTGGGACAACAGGTTGCCAGCACATTCAATGTAAAAGCAATCAGAAATGTTCGGCTTCCAGTAGATTTCGCTAGTAGATTTGGAACTATTGAAGAAATTGAAACGACTAGAGCTGGAGGGCTTTCAAATCGAATTAAAAATAATGATATTGATACCCCTAGAATTGCAATTGTTGGTGTCACCCCAGAGAAAGGGTATGAGTTCTATCAACGTCTTTTACCTCATCTCTCAAATATCTGGCCAGAAGCAAGGGTTGACGTTTACGGAGGTGGTTCGTACGCTGAAGAATTAGGTAAATTTGACAATACCACATGGCATGGGCACACTTCGGTTAGTGAGGTCTTTAGCCGCTGTGATGTCCATCTTCTTACAGTGGCTTCAACGGGTTCTTGGGGCCGAGTAATAAACGAGGCTGGATTGTTTGGAGTCCCATCTGTTTCAATATCAATAGGTAGTCAACCAGAAGCTGTTGGTGATGGTGGGGTTATTGTTGACAAAGCGGCTGATCTAGATGCTTGGGTCAACGCCTTACGCACCACGTACACCCAACGAGAAGGGTTAGGTGAATTAGCAAGAAAGCATTCAGGGATTGTAGATCATAGGCGCTCAATAGCCGCTTTCCGTTCTGTCATCAAAGAATTTTCATCGTGATTAAATGGCTTATACAGATGTTACCCTTGATGATGCTTCTGCAATCACTACCCAAGCCGATTTATCACCCGTTAAAAACATAGAAAGTCTGTCTGGGGGATGGGCAAATTCAAACTATCTTCTTCATCTTAATGATGAATCAAAAGTGGTTTTGAAAATATGGAATGAACGTACACCAAAACAAGTTGAAGAATTGTTAATAATCACGTCTTGGTTAGTCAAAGAAGGGGTGCCAACACCTGCTCCAATCAGATTCGATTATGGTGAATTAATGATTATCAAAAATGGTTTGGCTTGGACACTACTTCCATATGTGGAAAGTAAATGGTTAGAATCTGATGAAAAATCACTGTTTACCCTTGGTTGTGCTCAAGCCCAACTTCACGCTACTAACCCCCCACCAACACTTGGGACAGATTTCTCAATGGGATTTTCTCTCTTTGAAAAGTTGTTTCAATACGCAGAGGAAAAAGGAGAATGGTCTGACTTTCTTATTATGTTGAAAAACGAATATGATGGGTTGAAAATGATTGGATTCAATGAACTCCCTTCAGGAGTTATTCATGGAGATTTATTCTCAGATAATGTGCTTGGTAGTCCTGAAAAAATTGATGCTATATTAGATTTTGAAGAGGTGTGTATAGGACCTTTTGCTTTTGATTTAATAATGACTTTTGTTGGCTTTGGTTGGCAAGATGGTAAACCAATTTCAAATCGATGGGAAGCAATACTTTCAGGATATGAATCGGTGAGAACACTAGAACCGATAGAAAGAGAGTCGTTACAAAAATTACACACGTTTGCAACTTTGTCAATTGCTGCATGGAGGTATTGGCAATTTGTCATAAATATGCCAGGAACTGAACACACGAATAGATATGTTGAGATGGTTGAACGGCTTGACAAAACCCTCCCATTTTGAGTGGGGTTTACTTGTTTTGCTCTTCACTTTCACGACTCTTCTTGATGTATCTGAACAATATACGAGAAAATGCCTGATGAATGGTCGGGAAAAATCCATATTGGGGTTAACAATCGAGAATCATGGATTGGGATGGAGTTCACAGTCGAATTCTGCTAGGTTTGTCCTTCATCGGTTGTGGAATTGCAATTTGGATGATGTTACATGGGTATGGGATTTGGACTGATGCTGAGGGTCCAACTGGTACCGGTGGAAGTGGGTTGGGTATCGGTGGATTATGGTTCATGTGCATCGGCGGGGTTTGGATGCTTTGCGGGTTTATCTTGGTGATTATCGCTGGACAGGGGCTCATTACCGGGGTAATTGTGGAGTTCCTACCGCAAGAGCAAGGGGTTGAACATGATCTGAATGCAGTTCCGACATCAACTGAAGAAGTGATATCAATTGACGAAGAAGATGTCTAGCCGTCCATGACATGGATCGGCTCTCGTCGCTTCTTGATGTACCGAAATAATATTCTGGAAAATACCATTGAACAAAGAAGGAATACGATGGATGCCCACAGTGGTGCATCGGTTTCCGTTGCGAAGAACCACGTGAAGAGGAGGATGGCAGCTCCATAGAAAGCACGAAAAATGGAATATGCAATGAATGATTTAAACAGAGGATGTTCCAATAATCGTTGAAACATAAAATCACATTTTGCGGGCGGGATTGCCCGCATAGGTGCCCGCCTCTGTGATGTCCTTGGTAACCACACTGCCCGCTCCAATTACTACATCATCACAGATTGTTACAGGCATTATGGTAGCGTTAGTACCAATGCTGACTCGATTACCAATGATCGTCTCTTTCCATTGGGTCTGGTCGCCTCTTGCAGGGCCGCCTATTTTGAATGGGTCGTTGATGAACATGGCTCCATGACTGATGAAGCAGTCTTCTCCGATAGTCACGAGTTCACAGATAAATGCGTGGCTCTGCACACGCGTGCGGGCGCCGATTGTCACTCTGCGCTGGATTTCTACGAAGGGGCCAACAAACACATTATCAGATATTTTGCAACCATAGATATTAGTTGGTTCAATGACTGTGACACCTTCTCCAAACTCTACATCTACAATTCCTGATTGGATACGGCGAGGTTCGCCCATATGGTGCGCCTCGGGTGACTAACACTTCAACGCCACGCCCGAAACATTGACCGTGAAGGGGTAATAGCACAACTTGGGGGGATTGCGTGGGTATTGAAATTGAGCGGAAATTTTTGATTGAAGATTCAACCACATTACCTCCACTAGGAGAAGGTGTGCGGATGATACAATGCTATCTCCCTTCTGAGGATTGGTTGAATTTTTGGCCAGGTGAAATTAGTGAATTAGAAGAAGTGTTGGCCGACCCGCTCTCTGCATATCGGTTTAGAGTGCATGGGAATACAGCTATTGCAACAGCAAAAAACCGCTCTGATGGCCCATCACGGTTAGAATTTGAAAAGGAAATACCATTAGAATCGGTGCTTGAAATTGTTAATTCTAGAAAATATCCAAGTGTTGAAAAAACACGCTATAAAATCCCAACGAATGATGATTTGTTTTGGGAAATTGATTTATTTGAAGGTAATAATTCTGGTTTGGTCATCGCTGAAATAGAAATACCATCACCTGATTATTCTATCACCTTACCAAATTGGGTTGGGCGCGAACTTACAGGACAAGATGATGTGTGGTCAAACCAAGCACTAGCAAATTACCCGCGCCCCAATTAAGGCTGAAATGACTTGACGGCAGAAATTACCTGCTCGACTTCATCATCTGAAAGATGGGGATGAACTGGAATAGAAACTACACTCTCACAGATTGCTTCAGTAACTGGTAATGCGCCCTGTCGATGCTGTGTGTGTCCCTCATACAATGGTTGAAGGTGACAAGGTATGGGATAATGAATTCCTGTAGAAACTCCTTTCTCATCCATGTGTGCTTGGAACTCATCACGATCATCTACACGCAAAACATACTGATGCCAAGCGTGTAACGCACCCTCACGTATTGCTGGGGGATTAGTCCATTCAAGGGATGAAAACGCCTCATTATATCGGGCTGCGATTTCGTTACGTCTTGCTACCCAGTCATCCAAGTGTTTGAGTTGGACTCTACCTACAGCACATTGCATTTCTGAAAGACGGAAATTAGAACCAAGGAAATCGTGACGGTATTTGTCTAACCGCCCGTGATCTATTGCCATGCTGATTTTATCTGCTAAATCTTCACGGTTTGCTAATATTGAGCCACCATCTCCACCAACAGCCATGTTTTTACTTGGGAAAAAGGAAAATGTTGCTAAATCTCCCATGCTACCAATTCTCTGTCCGTTCAATTCTGCACCATGTGCTTGGGCTGAATCTTCAATCAACGGAATGTTGTGATTCTTTGCAATCTCAAAAACACGGGGTGAAATTGGTTGGCCATACAAGTGGACAGCGATGATTGCTTTTGTGGCATCTGTAATTGCCTTCTCAACTTCATCAGGACATAATGTGTGATATTCTTCTTCAACATCAACAAAAACAGGAGTTGCTCCGACTTGATCAATACAAGTAGCACTAGCAATGAATGTGTGTGATGGAACAATTACTTCGTCACCATATCCCACATCAAGTAGCCGAAGTGCGGCGATTAATGCGGTTGAGCCATTTGAGCATGGAGTCCCTGCAAGAGCGCCACAGTATGCTGCCCACTCTGCTCCAAATGCTTTGGAATGTGGGCCTTTAATCCATCTACCTGAATCAAGAACGTCGCTTACAACCTCTCTCATTTCATCATTGATGAACATTCGACCAAGTGGAATCTTGTCTCCCAATGTCTCACCTTCTGAGTTGCGCGGGTGGGTATTTCCTACTTGAGTGAGGCGGATTACAGACTCTAGCACGCGCTAGAAATATGCATAACCGTTGAATTGAAATCAAACTGTGACTCCGTTCACCTTACGCAGGGGTTGCCAAGCTTGGTCAACGGCGCTAGGATGAGGTCCTAGTCCTCAGTGGTTCGCAGGTTCAAATCCTGCCCTCTGCATCAAAACACAGACTTGACTCTATCACAATTGGATGATTATTTATTATTATGGAACAGTGTTGAATTGAAATATCACCCCGCCTCGCGGTAAGTGGTGAACAACCTGACCGATGGCTTGGATGAACGATTCGCCCATGGCCGCCATGTCTATCTTGACTATGTCAATTTCAATCCAGAAGTTGAAGATATTGATACTTGGGTACTATCACTACTACGCTCAAGTGTAAGCGAGTGTGGGGTCAAAGAAGTACATGCACATTGTGAAGTATTTGATGGGGTTGAAAG
>CBFHYB010000032.1:0-14240 GCA_965659915.1 Candidatus Thalassarchaeaceae archaeon | reverse complement strand
GTCCACGCCAATTCACTAAGTCCATCTTCTCCTTCCTTAGCATATATCCTTACAACATCTTGCACTCGCACATTTCCATCACTTGAACGTGCTAGAATTGTCTTTGGTTTGAGAGGTTTACCAGTACCATGAGGGTCATAGATCGTATCCAAGGCTTCCTCTAGGAACCAATCTGGTTTGTCCTTCTTTGCCCCTTCGTATTTCTTTGATACTTTGGGCCCACCACCAAATAGCGCCGCTGCTCCACCAACTTTCCCACCCGCCTTTGCTTTAGGTTTTGAAGTGCGAGTTGCAGTTTTTCCTGATTGTCTAGTGTCAGATGCAGCAACTGCTTCCGACTTGTACTCTTTTTCTAGTTCAGCACGTACCTTTTTGCGAATTTTTGGTTCAAGTGCTTTTGCCAACTCTTCTTGGTCAACATCCGCTAATTTTTCTTCTAGTTGGTTATTGGTGATTTCAAGAGCATCCATTGCTTTCAGATAGTGGGCAGCGATTTGGACTAGAGATGCTTCCATAGCTGCCTGGGCTTGAACTTGAACTACTTCAGCGGAATGGTCCCTCCATTTCTTCCATTGTAGATTACTGTGGGATAGGATATCTGAACCACACTTTGGACAAAATGACCTCTTAGGTGGTTTTAGCACAGGAATTGCCCGTAAGTCCTCATTGGTGAGATTTGTTTCATCAATTCCACCGTGAGATATGTCGTGAATATGGTGACTTGCTTCCATCCCCAAATCCATTGCCTGCCTGAAAACCTGCTCAGAGGTGTTGACTCGACCTGCCATCACCATCCCCCATGCATCACTTTCTTGTGAGACCATGGCAACTGCTGCGGCTGCTGCTGGACTTGAGACAAATGTTGAGGTGACAGCAGGATCAGATGATGGCGCGGGTTTCGTCGCTTCTTGCTGTGATTCTTCAGCGGCTTGTGCAGAAGTTGCGGCGATTCCTAGGTCAATAGGATTGGCGCCATCTTCAATTTTAGCAATTAAGTCAAATTTTTCAGCCATTGATAGGTCATCTCTACTTTTGATGGAGTCTTTTAGAGATTTCACATCATGCCCAGTTGATGTAATTGGGCCTTCAACATCGAAGTCATTTCCACATTGCAAACAGAACTTCGCGGTGGCTTCATTTGGGCCTTCGCACTTGGGGCAGTAGACCGTCATCGGATGCGTTCACAACCCCATCCCATTTCAAACATAATGCTCACGCGTGTTGAAGGAGGCAGTTTTCCCAGACTAACTTAGTTGGTCAAGAAGGTTACTTACATTGTCTTTCCCTAACTCAACTAGAAGGGCTGCTAATTTTGGTCCTCTATCTCTGTTAAGTAAGGCTTGGTAAAGAGTTGTAAACGCTTGACGTGTCTCTAATTTAGAATTAGAAGTGGCCTCTCTAATGGTTGTTAATAGGCTATCTTCAACCCATTCGGAATCGGATATTAATTGAGAAAATATCCGTAGAAATTCAAGTTCATCAGAGGTGAAATCAGCGGAATTTATTGAATCTGCCAACTGAATCCGCGCGTTGTCGGGAAACCACTCCGAATCAACCCAATTTCTCATTCTTTTTACTCGGTCAATTAACCTCTTATCTGGTTGTTTCACATCAACTCCATGAGTCCTTGCTAGTGATGCAAGTAAGTCTTCATTTTGTGACTTAATCTGACATAGGGTTGAAAGGTGACTAAATGAGATTCCAAGGCTAGAATCAAAATTAGTCCCAGAACGGATTCCCTGAGCCAACTCAAATTTTCTAGCTTCATCAATCAACTGCTGTTCTTTACGATTGCTTTCACCTAGGCTTTTATGGACAATTTTGTTTAGTTTTGTGTGGTATCGTTGCTCTAATCTCTCATACTCATCGGCTAATGCAATCAAACCTTCACCGGGGTCAAAATCAATGTGTTTGCTCGGTTTTACACGACTAATGAGGTATCGCATAATTTCTGGTGGTACAATATCAAGGAGTTCTTTTCCACTCACGGTATTTCCTTTGCTACTAGCCATCGCGCCTTTTCCTTTGAGATAGATCCATTCATACATCATACCCATAGGTGGTGCTGAGCCAAAAATAGGTGCTAGGTGCTGTCCAGTATCCCAAGAACCTCCTGCTGCGGAGTGGTCTTTACCATAACCTTCGAATGTAATGTCCAACCAATCCCAACGAGCCGGCCAATCTAACCTCCAGGGGAGTTTCCCGCCACCCTTTTCGATATTTGTTCGACCTGTACGGCCATCCTCTGCGACCCACTCAACCCATGGCCAATCGCAGTTGGTTACTTTGATGCCATGCATTTTTCCATCTTCATCTGTGGGATTGTATGGAAACCAATCATCGTCTAGCGGACGTTGAGAAACATCAGAAATTATATCACGAATTTTCACTCGATTATCGATTGCAGTTTTTACCGATTCAATGTATTTCCCATCTAGGTATGCTTGATAGACATCTACAACACGATATTCTACACCCAGATCATTTAGGGCAGAGAAAAATGGTGTCAAAAAGTAATCTGGATAACTACCATCGCCGTCAGGAGATGGAAGCGTCGCTAATGCCTTTCCAACATGTTGCCCATATTCCTGTTCTTTGAGAAAGGGGTAGACTTTACGAAGTGGGTCTGCAGTATCTGCGATGTAGATTAATTCTGCATCTAACCCGATTCTTTCACACGCACGTACAATTAGGTCTGCGGTCAGAACTTCTCGCATGTTTCCTACATGGATTGGACCTGAGGGTGTTATTCCCGTAGCAATGACGTGCGAATCACCTTGCGCTGCCAATCGCTCAGCGATGACATCTGCCCAATGCATCTCTCACACCTACTTAGACTGAGACTGCTCTGATTAGACCGCGTAATGGGATTCCAGCGATTTCATTCTTTTCGGTCTTGTTAACCATGACTAAGCAAAGAACGACTTCAGCGCCATCATTTTGTAAGACTTCAATTGCTCTTCGCATTGTTTCTCCGCTATTGAAAAGGTCGTCAACGATTACGACTTTTCTTCCACCGACATTTGCGTATTTGTGGGATAAGGCCCCTCCTTTTTCACCAACCGCACTTCGGAATATCGAAACTTCAGCACCAATTTGTTCTGCAACAGATTGTGAGAAGAAAATTCCATTCAGGCTGATTCCTACAACGGTATCAATTCCTTCAGGGTGGTGTTCATCAATAATATCGGCCATAATCATCCCGATTGCATCAATTCGTTGAGGTCTAACACCGATTGATCTCCAACCAATTCTAACGTCATCCGGCTTTGCCTCTGGTGCAGAACTTCCTTGCAACCAAGTGATTGTAGATTTTGAAATAGACATTTCATCAGCAATTTGTTGGTCATTCAAACCCTCTTCTCGCAGAGCAAGGACTCTATCCCTCAGTTCATCAACACTCAATGCCATTCAAACTTAAGGATGAGTAGGACCATAATGAACCCACCGCCATAGGCGGTGTTAAACAACCTAGTATCACGGTTGTTGTAAAACAACGGCAAAGCAGTATAATCTCTATCAAAATCTTCCAGTGCTACCAAATCCACCTTCACCACGTTCGGTGTCACCAAGCCCATCTTCGTCAACCTCGATAAACGCGACTTGTGGGACTTGGGAAATTACCAGTTGTGCCACTCTTTCACCTTTGGGTATGGTGTAAGAATCACCTTCTCCAATCCATGTTAGTAATACCATCAATTCCCCTCGATAGTCAGCATCTATAGTACCTGGTGCGTTAGGTAAAATCAATCCTTTTGCGGCCAACGAAGAGCGAGCCCGAACTTGTCCTTCAAATCCAGCAGGGATGGCGATTTTAAGTCCGGTTTTGACCTTCACAGAAGTTCCTGAGCCAACTACTGTTTCATCTATGGCTCTCAAATCCCAGCCAGCAGCTAATGATGAGCCCTGAGTTGGTGCTTGAGCATCAGCATGAATTTTCACAAATTGGACCGTCACTTGCTCTCGCATCAATACCTGCGGGGCGCGTCTAGGCTGTTGAATTAACGGTGGGCTTAACAGGGGGGCGTAGGTCGGCAAATTCAATGGCAGACTTTGACTATGAGTCACTTCTCAATCGAGCCCGCGACAAAATACCTCAGGAGTTATCGTCATCTGAACGATGGAAACTACCAGAACCAGATGTTTTGATTGAAGGTAGCCAGACAATTATCCGTAATTTTAGTGATATCATTGACATGATGGATAGAGATGGAAACCATGTTTATCATTTCTTACAAAATGAACTAGGTACTTCAGGCTCAAGAGAGGACCGCCGTGTCTTACTCAAGGGAAGAATCCCTCCCAAGAGAATCCGGGAAAAGTTGGGTAATTATGTAAAAACCTTCATTTTATGTGGCCAATGCAGTGCACCTGATACCAGTTTCATCAAAGAAGACCGAACAACTCTTCTCAAGTGTCAAGCGTGTGGGGCAACTCGCCCTGTGAAACTCTAATCATTGGTTTGATTCACGAATTTGAGTTCGCTTCTGCCTTTGCAATTGATATTCTTACTGCCATCACTGTATCAGGTGTTACAGAGATGCTTGAGATTCCGCAATCAATTAAGAATTCAGGGAATTCATCAGGGTAGTCAGATGGTGCTTGGCCGCATATTCCAATTTCAAGTCCGGCTTGAGTGAATTTTCTAACTGCATCTCGAATCATTGATTTCACCGCTGGTGAGCGGGCATCAACTGGATGCTGATAGCCCTCTAAATCATCTCTAGATACCGCATATACTGTTTGAACTAAATCGTTGGAGCCGATTGATCCTCCATATAATTCCATTTTTTCTATGAAATTTTCAGCATCTATTACGTTGGATGGCAATTCCACCATCACGAACAAAGGAACTTTTGAGTCAGGTCCAACATTGTGTTCATTGAGTAGGTGCTTGACCGCCTCGCCCTCTTCGGGCGAGCGGCAAAACGGCACCATCAACTGCAGATTATCTAATCCAAAGTCATGCCTGACCGAAGCCATTGCTTCAAGTTCCATTTCAAATGCTGGCTTGAAATTTCCATCAAGATATCGTGAGGCTCCACGCCATGCGATCATAGGATTTTCTTCATTTGGTTCAAAGATTCTGCCACCTAGAAGTTCACGATATTCATTTGATTTGAAATCTGAAAGTCTGACAAGAACAGGGCGTGGATGGAATGCAGCACAGATTAAGCCAACACCTTCGCGTAGTTTATCGATGAATAGACCGCGTTTATCCTCGTATGACCACGCTCGTCTTTCAACCGCTTCAACCGCTGATTGTATTACAGATTCATCAGTAATTTCTAATGCCTCAACATACGGTTGCAACCCAGGTCCAACCTCGCTAGTCTCAAGATATTGTACCAACTCTTGGTGATGTACAAATGCAAGTGGGTGAATACCAACTTCAGCAGATAATACGAATTCAATTCGTGCTAGTCCAACCCCATCAACAGGTAATTGTGAATCGGCAAGTGATTTTGTTGGGAACCCAACATTCAACTTTATTTTGGTATTCAATTTAACATTTGAATCAACTTCAATTTCTTCAATTTCAAAGGGATGGTTTCCTGAGTAGATGAATCCCGTATCACCTTCAGCACAACTCCCAGTGACAGTTGCCAAATTTTCTAAATCCATGGCTTCTGAACAGCCAACAATTGCTGGAATACCAAATTCACGGGCAATGATAGCGGCATGTGATGTTCTTCCACCTTTACGTGTAACAATCAATGATGCCTGTTTCATTAGTGGTTCCCAATCGGGAGTAGTCATTTCAGTAACTAATACATCACCTTCCTCAAAGACTCTGTTTTCGTGAGTTATCTCCTCTAACCGAACTCCTTCGGCGAGCCTTCTGCGAATAGCTCTTTTACCTTCTAAAACCTCTTCGTAAGAGCGGTAAGATCTAACTCTGCCACACCCGATTCTTTTTCCAACTGCTTGACCAGTTGCGAGAACCATGTTGTTTTTCTTGAGTTTCTTAATCAATGAATCATCCATTCTGTAGCGAATTAGTTTGGCTGAACTTGCTTGTGCGTGTACGGTTTCTGGTCTTGCTTGGACGATGAATAATTTATCAGTAACGCCATCTTTTGCCCATTCAATATCCATTGGTTGTTGATAATGTTCTTCAATTGCTAGTGCCATTTCTGCAAGTTGTCGGCATTCTTGATGATTCAGTGACCACGCTCTTCTTTCATCTAGTGGAACACTAGTGGTAGTCACTTCGTTGACAGTACCATGTGCATACACCATACGAGTATCTTTACTTCCTAGAACGCGGTGAACAATCGCGAAATTGCCACGACGTAAACCTTCTTTCCATACAGTATAGGTGTCTGGTGTCACACTACCTTGGACTACTAGTTCTCCCAATCCGTATGCGGAAGCGATGTGGATGACTCCTTGATGTCCAGAATCAGGGTCAATTGTGAACATCACGCCTGAACAGGCTTTGTCAGCCCTTGCCATCTTCATGATGACAACAGCGATTGCGCTGTCTAATGGATTCATTTTCTTTTCAAGTTGGTAGCCAATTGCACGCTCGGTGAACAGGCTAGCAACGCACTGCCTCCACTTTTGGATAACCGCCCTTTCCCCACTTACATTGAGAAAGGACTCATATTGTCCTGCAAATGATGCCTCGGCAGAATCTTCAGTGGTTGCAGAGGAGCGTACAGCGACATCAGCACCTTGACCATATTCTTCACACAATTGCCCATAAGCGTTGATAATTGCTTGGCGAATAATTTCGGGAACCGGTGTATCACGAACAATAGCCCGAGCTAAAGACGCCCTACCGTGTAAGTTGAGATGGTCACTTGGGTCGGCCCCTTGGAGGCATATTTCCAATGCTTTGGATAGGGTTGTACAGGCTATTGCTTGTTTGCGAATATCCTCAACACCCTCTGGATTCCGTACATTGTCCCAAGTAGATGCTGGTACTTCTGTATTGACAAATTGTTGGAATGCTTCAACTGTCACATTGAAGCCATTAGGAACACTAACTCCTGCTTTTTTGAGGTTACAATACAATTCACCTAGAGATGCACCCTTTCCACCAACACTTGTGGCATCAGCCATGCTGACTTCACTAAACCATTCAACTAATTTCGCCGTCACCAAGCGATTCAACCCCCTGCCAACTGTTGCCGGCGAAAAGGTGCTGTTTAAGGGGGTAAATAATGATGAAGTAGTGCAAAAAGTAAACTGCGAAGTTCACGGCTCATTTTGAACGGAAATTTATTAGCACTTTTCCGCGGTTTTTTCGGTCATGAATATACTGTTGAGCAGAGGCAACATCAGTATAATGAAACACCTTGTCTACAACAGGTGAAATCTCTCCCCTTGTAAGCATTTTAGAGAGTTCTTCCATGTGCCCTTTGAGAATCTCATGGTCAGGCCAAGTCCCCATGTGAACACCGAAAACCGCCTTATTGGAACTCATCATTCGCATTGGGTCAAACTTTGGCATGCCCCAAAGGAAACCAAGTGCTGCCCGAAGTGAACGCTTGCTTCCACGGACAGCTGAAGAACCCCCAAAGGCGTATAGGTTCCCACCTTTGCGAAGTGCTTTGTAAGAGCGCATCAGATGTTTACCTCCTACTGGGTCTAAGGCGTGGTGTACACCTTTTCCATCGGTTTCGGATTTGCAAACGGAAACGAAATCCTCTGCTTCACGATCAATATATCTCATTCCAAGTTCTTTAACAAAATCAGATTTTGCAGTAGATGCAGTACCTATGATGATTCCAGCGCCAAGGGCCTTTCCTATTTGCGCGGTTGCAGTCCCAACGCCTCCAGCGGCATGGTGGATTAGGATTGTATCATTAGGTTGAAAATTTCCTAAATACTTCAGCATGTGATATGTAGTCAAATAAGTGACTGGTAATGCTGCTGCTGTGTCAAAATCTACTTCATCAGGTAATTTGAACACACGGTCTGATGGAACAGCAACTTGTTGTGAATAACCACCCATCCCACATAGTGCAAGAACTCTGTCACCAACAGCGAAATTATCTGCCCCTTCACCGATTGCAGAGATTGTTCCTGAGACTTCGTAACCAGGAGTGAATGGAAATGGGGGGGTAGGCTGGTATAGGCCCTGTCGCATCATTAAATCAGCGAAGTTTATTCCCGCTCGGTGCACTTCAACAACAACTTCTCCTGATTCAGGGGTTGGGTTCTCTTCATCGACGATTTTAATGGCTTCCAAACCGCCTCTTTGAGCATAGACTACACGTTGCATGTTCAGGCCCCTGGATTCATCAAAAGATGCGTGGCTACAGTTCCTGACCGCAAATGTTCAATGAGGTCGGGAATGTTTTCTTTACCAGTAAGGGTATACCATACACCTTCAGGATATACTACACATGAAATTCCATTCTCACAATTGCTAAGGCATCCTGATTTTTGTACACGTATATTCGCAATACCTTCGGCTTTCGCAGCGGTTTTGATAGCCTTCATCAATTCCAAACTTCCCTTAGCCGCACAACATTCTCGCGCCGCATCAACTGGTCTTTCATGGGCGCAAATGAACATGTGGTGTCGAAATTTGGTGCTCATGTTTTCACTCCAATAGAAGGTCTAGAGCCCCAATTAGAGAATGGTCCCGTTCAGAAATTCCATTGATGTCATGACTCCAAGTTCTGACGAGAACACTACCCCAATTTAGTACAAATTCAGCATGGTGATTCAACTCTTCACAAATAGCACCCGCTTTGTTGACAAAATCTAGAGCACTAACAAAGTCT
Organism: Candidatus Thalassarchaeaceae archaeon; assembly: GCA_965659915.1. Classification (GTDB taxonomy): domain Archaea; phylum Thermoplasmatota; class Poseidoniia; order Poseidoniales; family Thalassarchaeaceae; genus MGIIb-Q1. Next base: position 5,496 of record CBFHYB010000032.1, on the reverse strand, counting down.
GAAAATTTCCAAACCCGCTCGTAATGATGATCGTCAATTAATTTCCAATCCTGGTGCATGTTCACCGAATCAACCCCATACGTGGCTGTCATCAGCCCCAGTGGAATCCTTCTCCACTTCTTCATGCAATGAGTTTCGGCGTTTCATATCTTCTCGTTCATAGTTTAACAGGTCGCGGTCATCAATGTAAGCAGCCCTCATATGCGCAACAAGGCATACATCAACAATAACATCTCTTGAGATGTAATGGTAATTTTTGTCTGCAGTGAGAAGTTCAATAGTCAATTTATTGGTCCCCATCAATCGTCCTCTCATCCATGGGTCCATGTCTGCAGGCAGAGCACGGGCATCAATCAGGATCTCAACTAAGTCGTCTCTCCTAAGGCCAGTACGCCTCTCTAAAAGTGGGCCATTACGAACATCTTGAAATTCTGAAAAGTTAGGTTTCCCAAGATCTTCCCATAATGTAATCGCCCAATCAGGTAGGTCATTTTTCTTGCTTCTACTTCCTTTCTTCGCTGCCAACTCGCTCGCCTCTAACACCCTGAGTAACCCGACCCTTGAAAAGAGAACCCCTTGAAAGTAGAATATAAATTAATTCAAATGAATGATTATTACAGAAAATCCAAACCTTTGCATTGAAGAGGGATGGGCGAGCCGCAAACAGTGGAGGGAGTGTAATGGCAGTCATTGTTTGGAAGAAATTGCCCACTGTTTTACTCTCCGATGAGTTGTTGGATAAGGCCTACAGGAGGGCAAATAAAGCCAAGGATTCAGTTGAAGATACGGATAGATTATTTCGAACCCGCAAGCAGATGATTCGCATGATTCAATCTGCGAGCGATGTGTTAGATGCCACACTGAAAAGTTATGTAGCAAAATGGCCATCTTTGGACAAGCAGTCTGAATTTGATCGTTCATTGATAGATGCCTCAGTAGGTTGTGATGAATTTCGTCATCATCTCTCAAACCTTCAATGGGCTGCCAACCAAACCATGGCTATTGCCAAGAAGTATGAGCAACAAATTCAGAGAATGATGAATATAGATTCAATGCATCAGCGTAGGCGAGAGGCATATGGTAGGATTTCCTCCATAATTGATCAGGTGAATCCTTCTCTATTGTGGTTGAACCGAGCAAGAGATCAGTTGCGAGAATTACCATCAATTGACACTTCTGAACCGTGCATAGTTGTTGCAGGTTCACCAAATGTCGGCAAGTCAGCACTGATTGGAGTTTTATCTAGTAATGAACCAGAAGTGGCAGGCTACCCATTCACCACTAAGCAGTTACACGTAGGTCATTTCGAACATCGCCGTCGTGTTTACCAAATGGTTGACACACCCGGTCTACTTGATAGGCCGATGGAAGATAGGAATAACATTGAGATGCAAGCAATTGTAGCTCTAGAAAATATTGGTTCAATTGTATTATTCTTGCTTGACCCAGCCGAGCATGGTGGTACATCGATGGAATCGCAAGAAAATTTGTTGGCAGAAGTTGCCGCCTTGTTACCACAGACACCTCTAATCGTTGTTGATGGTAAAGCAGACTTGTTGAATATCGATACTGGAGTGAATCCAGTATCGGGACACCTGTGTATCTCAGCAACTGAGGGTTACGGGATTGAGCAGTTAAGAGAAGAATTAGTTTCTAGAATAGGTGCTGATGATGTGGGTGACCCACTCCTTCTTCCAGAAGGATGGCATCGTTCAGACCGTTGAATCAAAGAAAGAATCACAACAAATTGAAATCAATTTGTTTCCGACACATGTCCACAACGGGTACAGAAAATTTTGTGACCATATTGACTTTTTTCTAGTCCTTCGATAGCAATTGCAACTCCGCAACCCGGACACTTGTAACTCGACATGACCAATCCTCAACTTACCCGAGTAGCATGGGGTTCTTCAACGGTCCGACTAGTCGTTGTCACGTTTTGCAAACTTCAGAGGGAAGGCCATTTGCACTCCTGCAAGGCACAACACCACTCCTACAACACCTAGAATAAGCATTGGGAAAAGGGCCATACCAGCACTATACGAATATGTCACAATGTTGGTGTCTAGGGTAAGAGTACCTGCGCGCCCACCTGTAATGAAGCGTGTGTTTCCTGGGTCTAAATCCCATTCCAATCCTGAATCAGAATCAGGTCCACCAGCTATTATCTCAAAATCTGAGGCAGTGCATCCTGTCAATCCTTGATCATCTGGGCTACATTTTTCCCAGTCAATTTTGTCGGCGTCCACAATTCCAATCCATGCATCGTCACTGTGGTCCCAATTCATTGAAACTGAAACGTCAAGGAGCATGAATGGTTGTGGTATTGAGAGATTATCTTGATTCATTCCAATTTCACAATTTTCGTCTGAACCGGGAGCACAAGGCGGGATTGGGACTCCAACTGTACTTGAATCAGAAGAGTAACCGATAGCACCAACCAGTACAAGAATGACGCAAAAAACGCCTGTAATCATCGGCAGGGCCGACATGATACGGACCATCATCAAACCATACCTGCGGGTTTCGGTGAATCAATCCTTCGCTTACAAATTCACTACTAAAATTTCTATAATAGCCCTAGTATCTGCAACAAGAACAGCATTATTGCAATTCCGGGGAATAAATAAAGCATCAAATTAAGTCGTTTCCTAGACTTTTCTCGCTTTGCATGTGTTTCAGAACAGGATTGCTCTCCGCAGTGTGCTGGGTCTGCTTCTAGGGGAATTGGCGCATAGCAAATTACACAGTGCCGATGTGGGGGGATATACTTCGCACTTTTTGGATTGTCAGAGAGTTGTTTTACAACTTTTTTTGTTGTCTTTGCAGTATCAGCAATTGCCTTTTTCAAACGCTCTTCCATTCGTCCCATTAATTCACCCCGATGTTTGTTCCACGGAAGGTTTCTCCGGCTAAGCATTTCGCTAGTCTTTCTAACTCCCTTCCATTAAGTAATGCCAGTTCAATACTGTTGTCTATAGCAATTTGAACCCCTATTGGGTCGATTACTACATTAGGGCCAGCGCCACGATGTTCAGGTGGCCCAACGATTGATTGTAATTCAGCCAATGTCATCTCCTCAAAGGGGATTGCATCTGGATTTATTTGCGGGGCTTTGTCGTATACAAAGTCAACATTGGTAGCTATTGTACATCGTTTAGCGCCGCTATCAACTGCAAGATTGATTGAAACTGCATCTGTTGTGTGTCCGGGTATTGTTCCACCCATTACTATCACTGAATGATTTTGGAGAGATTCTGTTGCATCAGCAGTCGTTTCGGGCACATTTTCTGAAACATCTACGCCTGCAGATTTCAGTGCCGCTGCGAATGCCGTGGCGTTGTAGCGAGTTGCAGCAATACCAACTAGGTCAAGATCAAATGTGTCAGTTACTCCTGACTTACGTGCTGCGGCAATATTTTCACGGGCTAAATGACCCCCTCCAATTACAATACCAATTTTAGTTCCAGCAGAAGCGGTTTGAGCAATAATCTTGCTAGCATCCTCAACCCATTGTTGGTCAATGTCACTATCGTCATACATCAGACTGCCACCAAGAGCAACAATGACGACTTCACTCATCACATTAGCGGCAGCGCCGCCAATTGATAAGCCCGCCCGCTATATTTTCAAAAAAAAACCCATTGAAGACGCGAAAAGCGGTAGCGGGCAGCATGAAGGATTGATAACCCGCTGGCAATCGCCTAGAACCACAAGGTGGTTCTGATGGCAGACGATTCCGAGAAACAAGCAGCCAAACTTCGGCTGAAGCGTGTTCTTGAAGATTTGATGGGTCTCAGAGGGATGGGTACTGAACTTGTGACTGTTATCATCCCACCAGAACGTCAAGTTGCTGATGTTCGCCACCAATTAGCGAATGAATCAGGTCAAGCACGTAACATCAAATCAAATCTGACGAGGAAGCATGTCATTGATGCGATTGAATCAGCATCGGCGGCATTAGCAAATCGCCGCGATGCTGGTGAAAAAGGGATTGCTGTATTCACAGGTCATGTGATTGTTGGTAACAACAAATCTCGCATGACAACAATAGTTATTGAGGACCCTCCTGAACCTTTTACCTCTTTCAGATATCGCTGTGACAGCACTTTTGAAACATCTCAACTTGAAGAGATGCTCATCAATCGTACTGCATACGGTTTGTTAGTAATTGACCGTGGCGAGGGTGCATACGGTGTGGCAACAGGAAGTACCGTACATGTCAAGAAACATATCACCAGTCTTGTGCCAAGTAAGCATAGACAAGGTGGGCAGTCACAACAGCGGTTCGAGAGGTTGATTGAAGAAGCCGCTGACAAGTTTTTCAAGAAGGTCACAGAACGTGCTTGTGAGTACTGGTTACCCATGTTACCTGACCTCAAAGGCGTGATTGTAGGAGGTCCAGGGGCTACCAAGGATTTCGTAATAAGCAACGGATATCTCCACCATGAAATTCAAAAAATTGTCAAGAAGCCATTGTTTGATGTTGGTTATTCCAATGAAAGCGGACTGCGCGAATTAGTTCAGAATGCTGGAGATTTGATGGACCAAATCGCTTTGGAAGAAGAGAGAACATTGGTTGACAAATTCCTAAAAGAAATTATGCAGTCACATCCTAAAGCAACATACGGTGAGATGATGATACGCTCTGCTCTTGATCAAGGAGCTGTTGATATGCTATTGTTATCAGAAGCGTTGAGGAAGAAAAACGTGTTTTTCAATTGCCGTCAGTGCAAGCATGAATGGTCAATAACCGTTGATAAAATCCCAGAAATTCCTGATTGCCCCGATTGTCAGGCAGATGCAGACCAAGTAAGAGAAGATTCAGATAAAGAAATTGATTTGCTAGACGAATTTACAGAACTTGCAGGTCAATCGGCAGCAAATGTGAAGTTGATATCCACTGATTCAGAAGAAGGGATGACCTTAATGACGGCGTTTGGGGGTATGGCAGCAATTTTGCGCTGGTCATGGAGTTGATGAAATGCGTCAGTTAAGTGAAGTAATTCGCGGCACCGTTTGGGATGCTCTAACTGAAATGGGTGATGATGACCCAGATGGTACTCTAGCCAACCTTACAACGCCTCGTCACGCAAACCAAGGTGACCTTGCATTACCTTGTTTTGCTTTGGCAAAAGCGATGCAAAAATCTCCTCAAGATATTGCTGCTGATTTAGCGCAAAGAGTTGCTACTGTTTTGACAGCAATTGATGGATGTAGCGAAGTTGGAAGTGATGGTGGATTTTGCAATTTTTATGTTGATGCCGCATGGTTAGCAGGTCAAACAATGGAAGCGATTCTCAATGATCCCGATTCAGTAGGTCATCACCGCGCCTCTTCATCTCTGTTGATTGAGCATACATCGGCTAATCCGAATGGCCCATTCCATGTTGGTCGTTCAAGAAATGCAATTCTTGGAGATACTTTTGTCAGGATGCATCGCCTTGCAGGAGATGATGTCAGGGCCGAATACTATGTTGATGACATGGGTAAACA
>CBFHYB010000031.1:12911-15093 GCA_965659915.1 Candidatus Thalassarchaeaceae archaeon | reverse complement strand
ATCTCATTGTTACTTTACCAGATGGTCAAATATTCTTAGGAAATGATTTGGGTGGAGAGGGATTAAAGGAAAATATTGAGACGATTGAAGGTGTTCATATTCCGTCAGAAATTCTCAGTGGTCTAGAGTTTGTTGAAATAGAAATTAACGCTCATCAAATAAACATCGGGCCTGAAAACGGAGGTGTTGGGTTAAATGGTGATAAAATTGGTTTTGCATTAGCTGTAAAAGGGGTTGAGAGAAGTGCTGTGGAAACATTAACACCTTGGTTAGTAATTACTCAAAATGAAATGGAGAATGAAGAGCAGGGTGGCGATTCCCTGAGTAAATATTGGTTTCTTGTGATGATTATTATTATCTTGTTCGCAACCGGATTAATAATTGTTGAAAGACATAAAATAACCACTCAATTAATGGTTGAAGAAATTAATTCCGAAGGTGAACCTTCAAACCATGATAGTGGCTCCCTGCCGTTAGCGGTAGCACCGCATATAGGTGATAACGATGAGTGAAAGACTGTACATCGGAATAGATTTAGGAACATTTCAATCGACAATTTCTGCGTCGAATGGAACGAATGAAAGTGTGTTAACAGTGGTTGGGAAACCCAAGGACCCAATCGCTCGTAACTTCTTGAAGAGAGATACTTTGTTTGGAGGAGATGCTTTGAAAAATAAGTTGGCTTGTAACTTGTATTATCCTCTTTCAGCAGGAGTCGCACAAGATGATGAAAATAATTTGGCGGCGGCAAAATCATTTGTTACTCACTTAGTTGAAGCGGTTGACCCAGAAGAATTTGACGAAGTTTTTGGTGTAATTTGCTCACCATCTCATATTTCATTTGTTGATAAGAGTAATTTGGTAAGCATTCTACGTGGCCAGGTTAACGCAATTATGGTTGTTAGTGAACCATTTGCAGTTGCTTTTGGTCTTGATGAAATAGGTGGAAGTATTGTAGTTGATATTGGTGCGGGAACAACTGATGTCGCTCGTATCTACGGAACATTCCCTAGTGAAGATGATCAAGTTACAGTTAGTGAAGCGGGTGATTGGATTGATGAACGCCTAATGGAATTAGTTGCTAAGAAATTCACAGGTGCTCAACTAACGAAAGATATGGTTCGTCAATGGAAGGAAGCGGGTTCATATGTTGGTGGAGATGAAAGAGAACAGATGGTTGAACTTTCTGTTGATGGAAAAAAGCAAGTTGTTGATGTCGGTGACTTAATTCAAATAGCATGTGAAGAATTGGTACCTCACTTAGTGAGAACAGTAAAAGGAATTGTTTCTGGTGCAGATCCTGAGTATCAATCATTGTTGCGTAACAACATCATCCTATCAGGTGGTGGGTCACTAATCGATGGTTTGGCTGACCGCGTGGCTGATGAACTCGCTGATATTGGTGATGTACGTGTTTGGTGCGCTGATGATCCAATGGCAAGAGTTGCTGATGGGGCGTTAAAACTGTCAATGGTAATGCCTGATGACCAATATACTGCTATCAGTTGAGATTGATTCGGTGGCCTTGAAAAGGGGTCAAGAATGACTTTTTTTGACTAATGTCAAGGTGAAGGTTCAAGAATGGTCCGCTTGCGATAGGGTGTTTGATTGAGCATGGGACGAGCGGAGACCACTAATGGAAAAGCAGCTGCGGGGGATGATGTAGACCGTGCGGCATTAGCAGGAATGTTATCTGGTTATGGACAGGAACAACTTGTTGATGAAGTAATTACTGCATGGGAAGAATTGGCTTCAGCAAACAAAGATTTAGCAAATTCAAATCAAAGAAACAGGGTGATGGAACTTGATTTATCTGAACGTGAAGAGTTGGGTGCGCCAGACAGGGCTCGTTTAATGAAAGCAGATGAGGATTTGCGTGACCGAGAAGCACGAATTATCCACCTTGAAAGAATGCTTGACGATACCAGAAGAGAAAAAGAAGCGATTGCTAACTCTGTTGGGGCAATTAGAATAGATGAATTAGAACGTAATGAAAATGACCTTTCTGAAAAAGTAGAATCGCAGGCAAACATTATTGGTGAGTTAGAAGCAAAATTAGACCAATTAGTCGAAGCTCTGGAAAAGGCAGCTGAAGCGGGTTTAACTTCAATCACTGCTGATGAAGTTAGAAATTTAAACCATGAATTAGAAGATGCTCATCGTAAAATTGAAGCAGAACAAA
>CBFHYB010000031.1:716-12901 GCA_965659915.1 Candidatus Thalassarchaeaceae archaeon | reverse complement strand
AAAATAATACTGTTTCAGAAGAAAGGGATAAATTACGAGAAATGGTAACACAAACAAAGTCTTTGTTAGAGCAAAGAGATCTTCGACTCAAAGAATTAGATGGGCAAATGCAGAGAATGATGGATGGGCCTCGTTCTATTTCAGCAGAACATGATTATCTCGTTGAACAGATTGAGGAACTAAAACGTAGATTACTTGAAAGAAATAGAGAATATGAGGCTCTAAGAAGAAGAGAAAGAAGATTACATAGAGATGTATTTGAGCGAGATGAAAGAATACAACAAATGCAATTAACGATTAGTGATATTGAAGGTGGTTTGTCAGATCGCACTGCTGAATTGAAAACTTTAGAGGAAGTTCATGATAGAATGGCTGCAGAAGTTGATGGATTGCGTAAATCGGAAAGAACAAGAGGTGTAGTTAGTGGAGCATTCCAAGATTCTTTAGGAGTTTTGAGAACACATGAACAAACTAAAGCTAGAAGAGAGGAGTTGGGGATTGAAGATGATGATTCAATACCTGAGCCAGGAGAAGGTAGTGCCCCTGGTGGCTCTGCTGCCCCTGCTCTGAAAGATATTGAAGATCTTGAGTGATGCTATAACATCATATTCAAAATCAAATTGTTGTATTTCGTTTGAGATAAATGCCCCAAACCACAAATCCAAAGAACGCGCTAAATAAATGACCCAATGTGATGTATTCTGATATTCCATTGTATTCACTATTCCAATATTCAAAAGAAAGTAGAATAACTGGAATTAACCATTTCCATCTTGAATGATGGGATAATGCCCCGAGGACGCCCATTAATCCGATAGAGCCACCCATCCAACTCCTATTCATTGGATGAGAGAATATTTCGTTATCTGGCCAAAAATAAAATCCACTGTTGAAAATAATACCTGCAATAATTGAAGTAAAGGCAATCGTTCCAAAGAAAATAACGGTTGTAGATTTTGGTCCTGCTTTAGCCTCAAAAGATTGAATGAATATAATGAAAGAAATAATGATGAATATAATATGACGAAAATCATTATGAAACCATGGTGATGTGAAAAAAGAAATAATATATTCGTGTGGTGCATCAACCAACTTATTTGGCCAAATAGCGCTTGAACAAGCCAATTGTTCACCTAATGTTTCACAACGTAAACTACCCCAATGCCCAAAACCTAGTGTTACCCATATTGTAATAATTCCACTAATATATACCAGACTAAAAGAACGCGAACGAAGAAATTCTTTCAATGATAATATATTTCGTTCAGAATCTATCCATGGCCAAAACAAAGGAAATATTGGAAGTTTGGAGCTCATAAATAATCCCTAAATATCTTTTAAGAGTTCATTTCTGAAATAAAGGTTTGAAGGGTTGTTTGTAATTTATGAGCATCGGGAAATCCTTCTGTTAAATTACCAGTTACAATCCAATCTGCGCCTGCATCAACAGCCAAACTCGCTGTTTTTCCATCTTTGATTCCTCCACCAACTAAAATCGTTAGATTACATGATTCTCTTGCTGCTTGAATTAATTTAGGAGATACTGGTTGATCTGCGCCACTACCTGCTTCTAAGTAAATTGAAGAAAAACCATATAATTCAGCACATATTGCATAACTTGTGATGAGTTTAATGTCATCTTCTGTAATCAAATTTGCTTGACCCACTTCACCTACTTTACCCCCTGGAGCGCAGATAATATAACCCATTGATATTGGAGTTACATTTGCTTGTTTTATTGGGGTAGCACCTTTTAGTTGCTCTTCAATAAGAAATTTTGGTGATTTGCTATTCATTAACATCATGAAAGTGATTCCATCTGCTGATGGCGAAAATGCATTGGCTGCTGCTGGAAATAAAACGACTGGTACCTCCCATAAATCAGAATCAGAAGAAGAATCTTGGGAGGCATTCCAGGAGCATAATTCTAAGGCTTCTTGAATTGCTTTTACTGTTTCATGTACATTATTACTATCTGTTCCTGTTGAACCACCAACAAATATCATTCTACTCCCAGCAATAACAGCAGCAACACATCTTTTAGCCGCCTCTTCACTATCTTGCGAATCTGGATCAATCAAAATAATATGTCTAGCAACATCATTATTGAGAACGTAATCTAGTAAAATAGAGCCATCAGCGGACCACATTAAACCACCCGAGGAGAGGTTTGTTCTTTTGCATTACCTATTGAGATAAATGTGTGAAATTTTTAGGGAATTGCTTTTTGCTGATTCTAGTGAAAAATCAATGTTGTTTTCATTGAAAGAAGATGATTGGGAATTGAGGATTTGTAATATATTATATTCTGTAGGTAATTTTTCATACCAACCCTCCCATGTGTCGTCATTTCTTTGCCATCCTTTCTTTTGTGAATTTTGTGAAATAATGCCAATTAGATTTGATTTTGATTCATTTCTACAATCAATTACAATATCTCCTTCCCATACAGAAGATATGCCACCAACCCCCATTAATGAAAGAGATGTTTTATTTTGCGAAACAACTGTTGTTCGTACATCAATTGTAATCCCTTTACTCACTAAAGAAAGTGCGAGATCTTTCTCTAACCAATCGCGTCTAAAGGCTAAACCAAATTTTTGATTTAATTTTGGAATATATGTTGAAGAACCTAGCCAGGTATTCAATATTTCAAACCATTTTTCATGATTTACTAAAAGACCTGACCCTAAACAAGGGAAAGCCAACTTCTGCTCTTTCTTCTACAATATAAATCGAAAAATCATCAACATATTTTTCATGTAAAATATGAGCAAGAGCAAGCCCCGTTATATTAGCTCCAATAATTGCTACTCTCATTTTTTCACTAATCCTTTTCTAAAGATAATGCAAATACAGGACAAGAGGGGATACAAAGTTCACAATGAGTACACACAGGTTCATCAACTATCACAAGAAGATCATCTAAAATTAACGCATCAACTGGACATAATGCAATACAAGCTGCACAACCAAAACAACGCGTTTCATCGACAACAAATAGTGTGTCTGGTATGCGAGCCACATAGAGTCGAAGAGACACTGCACTTTCAATGATGTTACCCACCCCTTCATTTCCACTGCAATATTAAGAAAAGAAAAGCAACACTAGATTTTGTATGTAAAATAGTGTGAAAAGCAATACGTGTTCAAGTCAGAACGCGGACAGAACATAATAGTTAGTCAGATAATTTCTTGAAAATTCATTTCTCAAATCTCTATTTTTATTTTCTACTGGAATGAAGGGGGCCCCATTCCATCCTTACCCAAGGTTGATGAAACATCGAAGTTACCGAAAATTGTTATCATGGTTCTTTACACTCCTGGTTCAACCACAAATTATGATTCTAGTCCTGTTGAAGATGGAAAGCTTCGCTATCATTTTCTTGGAGGGGGGCCAGAGGTTGGTAATGTTGGATGCATTCTTGAAGATGGTTCAGGAACACGATTACAAATTGATTATGGGTTTGTTCCCAAAAAACCACCAACTTATCCAGAAGAAGGTCCACCTGTTTCTGATGTTATTTTGACACATTCTCATATTGATCATGTTGGTCTTGCACCATGGATAGTTGCTTCTCATGGAGCTAAATTACATTGTACGGAATTAACAGCTGCAGTTCTTGAAATGATATGGAGAGATACTTACAAAGTGAGTTCAATAGAAGGACAACCTCTTCCTTGGGATAAAAGAGATTTAGAAGAAGCACTTGATCAAATAGTTACACATTCTTTTGATGAGTGGGTTGAACATGGTGAATGGAAATGGCGATTTTTACCTGCAGGTCATATTCCTGGTGCAGCTATGGTGGAGATACAATTTGGTGAAAGAAATTTATTATGGTCTGGAGATATAGATACAAGATCTTCTCCATGTGTTATTGGTGCTAAACCAATAAAAAGTGATATTTTATTCCTTGAATCAACATATGCTGGTAGAAATCAACCTGATCGTGAATCAGAAGTTCAACGGTTCATTAATCGGGTTGTAGAGGTTGTAGAAAGGGGCGGAACATGTTTGATTCCTTCTTTTGCTAATGGAAGAGGACAAGACATGCTTCGTTATTTATGGGAAAGTAATCTTGATTTGGATGTTCATTATGATGGTATGGGGAAACGTATACTCAATCATTATCTTAGTCATCCTGATTATATTAGAGATGTTGAAGTATTTAGAAAAATTAAACGATGGGCAAGGTTGGTATCTAGTAAATCAGATCGGAAAAAAGCAATTGATGCTGATGTTATTGTAACTACTAGTGGAATGTTAGATGGTGGCCCAGCGCATTGGTACCTTAACCGATTGAGACACGACCAAAGAAATGCAGTGTTACTTACTGGTTACCAAGCTGAAGGTAGTGGGGGCCGCCAAATGTTGGATTCTTCCCGTTTGAAAATATTTGGTAAGTTAGTTGACATTAATTTAGAAGTTGATCAATTTTCTTTTTCAAATCACGCTGATCATTCTCTTCTTGTTAATTTTGCAAAAGATGTGGGTGCTAATGACGTGGTTTTATTTCATGGCAACCGAGATGATGGTCAAGAATTATTAAAAAAAGAGTTAGAAAATGAAGAAACGATAATTCATCAACCAGATAATTGTCGTTCATATCTTATCTAAAATATCAACTCTTTCTATGCCAATTATCTAATAGGGTAGGCCTTGTGCAGTAAATGGTTAACATGGCAAAGAAACCATCAGGAAAGAAGGCAGGGAAACCAAAACGCCGTCGCCGACGAAAGATGAAACTAACTCTACGTAGTAAGAAATTGAAAGGCGAAGGGGGTTATATGGACAAGGTTGGTTGGTCAACACAAAACACGGGGAGGGTTCTTGATGGCGCATCTGATGTTGAAGAAGTTAAGGAAATCGAACATCAATGCTCTTTGTGTGGTTCAATGAATAGAATCCCTCGACCAAAAACAGACAAGTACAAGGTTTTGTGCGCTCACCCTGAATGTGGTCATGAAGATGAAGTAGGTTTCTAAATTAATAAAATTAGTAAACCCCATATTCGTTTACTCGCGGCAACGAGTATCACAATAACTAGTAATTTCTGGATAGTAGATTGTGATGAGATTTTTGAACCATAAAAGGAACCAATGAAACCACCAATTAAAACAACGAAAGCGAAAGAAGCCAGGATTTCTAGATCTAAATTTAGTTGTCCAGACATTCCTGCCCCTGCTAATCCAGCAATTGAATTAACCCAAATAAAAATTGCAGATGTAGCGGCAACCGTTTTTGGTGTTGCCCATTTTTTCAAAAGAACAATTGGTGAAAGGAAAATTCCACCGCCAACCCCAACTATTCCACTTACTAAACCAATTCCGACACCCCACGGTGCGGCTTGTTGAAATGTTGGAATCGTTGTTTTTTCTTCTTCATCAAACGCCATTGAACCATATAATCTCCAAGCAGCTAACACTAAAGTTATTGAAAGTAGTAAATCATATACTGAACCATCAATTAATAAAAATCCACCTAAAAATGCCATTGGTATACTTGCAATAACAAACGGCATCGTCAATTTAATATCATGATAACCTTCTTTCCTGTAATAATAAAAAGCAAGACTTGCAACTATGATGTTTAAGAACCAAGCGTGTTGTTTTAGCCAAGCACTTTCCATCAACCCATAAGAAGTTAAAGACATAATTGCAAGATAACCTGATGCCCCCCCATGGCCAACACTAGAGTATAAAATAGCCATAATGAAAAGGCCAATCAATAAAAGGCCAAATTCAACACCACTCACATTTTCCCCTCCTTACATTCAGTTTTGATATGTTCGGCGACTAACTCAAGGCTAAACACACACTCGCAGGTCTATGGAGGTGGGCGTGTCTATTGATCAAGCGATTGAATTAGCTAATGAAACTCCACTTTTTTTTGAGATAGAAATTAGAAATTTATCTCATGCCCATAATATGGTTTTAGCCAATTCATTAGAGTCAAAGGTTGACGACCCCCGTTTTGATAATTCAGCAATGGATGGTTGGGCTGTTAAAGAAGCGGATTGCATTACACCAAATTCTAAATTAGAAATTATTGGTACAATACAAGCAGGGAGTTCAGAACAAATTGAAGTCAAACAAGGTCAAGCATGTCGAATAATGACTGGAGCCCCCATACCTCTTGGTGCGGATTCAATTGTAATGATAGAAGATAGTGCTGTTGTTGATGGGTACGTTTCCATTAATGGGCCAGCGCGCCCCCATTTCATAAGGAAACAAGGGGAAAACATCACAATAGGCGAAATTGGTTTACAATCTGGATTAAAATTGAAGCCAGCACATCTAGCGATGGCAGCGATGATGGGTTATGCAGAAGTCCCTGTTATCAAATCACCAAAAATTGCAATCATTGGAACAGGTGATGAATTAATAGAACCAGGTCAGCCATTACAAGCCGGCCAAATTTATGAATCAAATACAACAGCTCTAGTAGGTTTAGTTTCAGAAATGGGTTGTGAACCTGTTAAATTTCCTTTTGTTACTGATGATATAAATAGCCTAAGAAAGGCATTTGATTTGGCCGCACAAGAATGTGATGCAATTCTAACAAGTGGTGGTGTTAGTATGGGGGAGTGGGACTTAGTCCGTCGTTTAATGGAGGAAGAGGGTGAAATAAAATTTTGGAAAGTTCTAATCAAACCAGGGGGTCCTCCGTTATTTGGTTCTTGGAAAAACACCCCTCTCTTTGGTTTACCTGGCAACCCAGTTAGTAGCCAAATTGTATTTCTTTCAATAGTGGTTCCATGGATTTCTAATTCTTGCGGGTATCACCCACTTCAAGGTCCTAAATTATTTGATAAAGTTCGAGTGAAATTATTGTCAGCAGCAGCAGGTACTAAGAAAAAAATTACGTTGCGTCGTATTCAAATTACAGAGCAGGATGATATTTTGGTTGGTGAGGTGCCTGAAAATCAAGGTAGTGGTAATTTACGTAGTATGGTTAATTGCAATGGTTTGACTTTACTCCCAATAGGTGTTAACGGAAAACCAGGTGATATCATAGATGCACTTTGGTTGAGATGACACACATTCTAACTTTCAAACCATCAATTCAAGAACGGTGAACTCGCGCTCACGTTTAGCGGGGGTGTGTGAGTGGTTGATGAAAGCACAGGGCCACGGCTTGATGATGGTTGGATTGTAGTCAGAGGCGCAAGAACCCACAACCTTCGTGATATCGATGTGAAAATCCCAAGAGGAAGATTTGTTGTCATATCAGGGGTTTCAGGATCAGGAAAATCCAGTCTTGCTTTTGATACACTCTATGCTGAGGGTCAGAGAAGATATGTGGAATCTCTTTCATCTTATGCTAGGCAATTTCTTGGCCAAATGAAAAAACCCGATTGTGATAGCATCGAAGGCCTTTCACCAGCCATTTCCATCGACCAAAAACAAGGTTCTCATAACCCACGTTCAACTGTTGCAACCACAACAGAAATTCAAGATTACCTCCGTCTTCTTTACGCTAGAGTTGGTAAACCTCATTGTCCAGAGTGTGGAAAAGAAGTAGCCCGTCGTACCGTTCAGGAAATTGTTGATGACATTGAGTGGCGTATGGAAAGCCATGCTGTTGCTGTATGGTGCCCAACAATACGTAATCGAAAAGGCACTCATTCAGATTTGTTCAAACAATTAGTTGAACAAGGATTTGTGTTTGGAAAGGTGAATGGTAGAGAAGTAGAATTTGAAGAACCACCAACATTAGAAAAAAATCTACGCCATGATATAGATGTTAGAGTAGATAGATTGAGAATTTCACGTGAAAACCGTCAACGATTAACAGAAGCGGTTGAATCTGGTTTGAGGCTTGGTGGGGGGACTGTTGCTATTGAGAGTATTTCTGGTTGTGAAAATAGTGAAGAATTACCCACTGGTTCAATATCATTAACTACTGAAAAAGGCGAAGTAATCCCCTATAGTGAAGAATTTGCTTGTCCCACTCATGGTTCATTCATGCCAGAAATGTCCCCGCGTATCTTTTCTTTTAACAACCCATTAGGGGCGTGCACATCTTGCCATGGATTGGGTGTTGATAGGGCCTTTTCCTATGAGTTATTGATGAATGAAGAACGTTCTCTTGAAGGTGGTTGCGTTAGGCCATTTCAATCATCAATGATGGCGGGTTGGTATCGTAATCAGATGTGTCAAGTAGCTGAAAAATATGGTTTTGAATCAAATATTCCTTTTTCTGAATTAGATGATGATGCAAAAGACATCATCTTAAATGGTTCAGGCTCAACAGATATCAACTTCAAATTTGAGAGCGAAAAAGGTTCTGTTTACCAAATGGTGAAACCTTGGGAAGGTGTATTCAACCGACTAATGCGCACTTATCGTGATACAGATAGTGAACGCAATCGTAACCGCCTCCAATCATACATGGTTGACCAACCATGTGCTGATTGTGCTGGCCAAAAATTGAATCCAGCTGTAAGAGCGGTTACTGTAGGTGGGTTATCATTACCAGAACTTTCCCAATCAACTGTATTAGAATCGTTAGCAATATTACAACAATGGCGCCTTGGTAATTCAGAACAAGAAATATGGGCCAAATTGGCTCGAAAACCATCGACTAGCGGTTCCGTTTCCAAATCAGAAAAGTTAGGAGAAAGGGATCTTTTCATTGCTCGTGAAGTTCTCAAAGAAATCGAATCAAGAATACAATTCTTAGCTTTGGTTGGCCTTGATTATCTCACATTAGATCGCCGCTCAAACACCCTTTCGGGTGGTGAAAGTCAAAGAATCAGGCTTGCTTCCCAAATAGGTACGAGGTTGACTGGAGTAACTTATGTTCTTGATGAACCAAGTATTGGACTCCATGCACGTGATAATCAACGCCTTCTCTCAACACTCCGTGAATTGTGTGAAATAGGAAACACATTGCTTGTGATTGAACATGATGAAGAAACACTTCGGCAAGCAGATTGGTTAGTTGACTTAGGTCCCGGCGCTGGCCGTGAAGGGGGCCGGTTACTTGTCAGTGGCCCAATAGAAGATTTACTCAAACATGAAGAAAGTTTGACAGGTGCTTTCCTTGCTGGTAGAAGAAAGATTGCTGTACCAACACCAAGAATAAAACCAAATGGAGAGTGGTTGAAAATTGTTGGTGCTGAAGCAAATAACTTGCGTCAAATAGACGTTAATTTTCCCCTTGGTTGCATGGTTGCAGTCACCGGGGTTTCGGGTTCAGGAAAGTCAACTTTAGTTTCAGATATCCTCGCCCCAGTATTATTACGTGAATTGAATGGGAGTGATAGCACACCTAGTAAACATGGGAGCGTATCTGGTTTTGATGATATTGACAAAGTGATTGTCATCGACCAATCCCCTATTGGTCGAACACCACGATCGAATACAGTGACTTATACGAAGGGATTTGATGAAATCCGTAAATTGTTTGCCGCTACACCATTGGCGAAAGAACGTGGTTACAAACCAGGACAATTTTCCTTTAATGTAAGGGGTGGAAGATGCGAATCTTGTTCAGGTGCAGGCTCAGTGAAAATGGAAATGCATTTCCTCGCTGATGTGTGGGTGACTTGTGAAGTCTGTGAAGGTTCAAGATATACTCGCGAAACACTAGAAGTAACTTGGAAACAGAAGAGCATCGCAGACATACTTGATATGACAGTTCATGAAGCGTGTCAATTTTTTGAAAGTCACAAAAAACTACATCGGATTCTGAAAACAATACAAGACGTGGGTTTAGGTTACATTCGTCTTGGTCAACCAGCAACAACGCTCTCTGGTGGGGAAGCACAAAGAGTCAAATTAGCAACTCAATTACACCGCCCCACAACCCGCCACACTGTCTACATTCTTGATGAGCCAACAACAGGTCTTGCTTTATCAGATGTTGAACAATTAATTGAGGTTTTGTTGAGAATTCGCTCAAACGGCCACACAATTATTGTAATCGAACACCATCTTGATGTAATTAAAAGTGCAGACTGGGTGATAGATTTAGGGCCAGATGGTGGCGATGGCGGTGGCGACGTTGTTGCAATTGGTACCCCTGAAGAAATAGCTAATAACAAGAATTCTTTTACAGGAAAATTCCTGAAAAAGGCGCTTTAGAACATATCAGCCCTTAGGGCTGACAGCCGCTTCATTGATGGACGGTCGGCAAGACGGCACACCCGGAAGAGGTGCTCGGGATGACGGTATTACAACCCCAACGAGTTGAAGTGACCCCCAAATCACTAACTGGATTGAAAGACACAAGAGGGGAATCCATCCGCCGACAATTAGCTTCTGACCATGACTTAGAGATAACAGAAGTTCGTTCAATTACAGGTTATCTTGTAAAAGGAAATTTCAATGAAACACATCATGAGAAAATGGTTTCCGACCTTTTTTGTGATCCAATAATTGAGCACGGGGCCGTCAATCAATATATCTTAAACGACACCAATATATTCCCCCAAAAACCCGATATTGCAATACAAATCGGATTCAAACCCGGGGTTACAGATAATGCGGCACAAGCAGGTCTTGATGGCTTGAAAACTCTATTTCCCTCAGAAGCAGAAGATGCTGAAGTATCCACTACAATGACATATATTTTCTATGGAGTCCCAAATGATGTGGATTGTCAATGGCTTGCTAACCAACTTCATAATCCAATGATTGAGAGAGCCATAATCTCTGATCAAACATCATGTGAGAATAATCAATGGCCAGCACTTGATTTCCCCGAACCCCCTGTGAATATTTTTGGTACACCAACAACAATTGATCTAGAGGTTGATGACGATTCTTTGATTGAAATAAGCGAAAAAGGCCTTCTCGCATTAAATTTAGAAGAAATGCAAACAATACAGGCACACTACCGTGACCCTGTAGTAAGGGCAACGAGGGAAAAAGAAGGACTACCCCCTGCAGCACCAACAGATGTTGAATTAGAGTGCCTAGCACAGACTTGGTCAGAACACTGTAAGCACAAAATCTTCGCAGCGAATATTCATCACGTAGATACTGAAACAGGAGAAGACTCCCACATTGATTCCTTATTCAAAACTCACATCATGAAACCTACTTTCGATATCGCTGAGAAAGTAGATTGGTTACTCAGTCTTTTCCACGATAATTCAGGAGTAATAGAGTGGAATCCTGAATGGAGTCTTTGTATTAAGGCTGAAACTCACAATTCACCTAGTGCTTTGGATCCATTTGGTGGAGCAATGACTGGTATTGTTGGTGTGAATAGAGATATTTTGGGTACAGGATTGGGTGCGCGCCCGATAGCCAATACCGATGTATTCTGTTTTGGTCCACCAGATTATGAAGGAGATATTCCAGAGGGATTATTTCATCCAAGTAGGGTGTTCCGCGGCGTTCATGCAGGCGTACGTTCGGGTGGTAATGAATCAGGAATTCCAACAGTGAATGGTGCGATAGTGTTTGAGGAAAGATATCTTGGTAAACCATTGGTTTATTGTGGTACTGTTGGAATAATGCCACGCCGTTTGGCAGATGGTAGAGAAAGCCACGATAAAACACCCAGCCCAGGTGATATCATCTACATGGTTGGTGGCCGTGTCGGTAGTGACGGAATACATGGTGCCACATTTTCTAGCCTAGAATTAACCGAAGAATCACCTTCTTCAGCAGTTCAAATTGGAGACCCAATTACTCAGAAAAAGATGGTTGATATGCTCCTTAAAGCTAGGGATGACGGTCTTCTTCAAGTTACCACGGATAATGGCGCAGGCGGCCTTTCTAGTAGCATTGGTGAGATGGCAGAGTTAACTGGTGGGGCTAAGGTTGACCTTTCACAAGTACCCCTCAAACAAGTGGGCCTTTCTTCTTGGGAAATATTAGTATCAGAATCTCAAGAGAGGATGACTGTTGGTGTTCGACCAAAAGATTGCCAAGAGTTTGAAAAGTTGGCTAGTTTGCATGAAGTTGAAGCAACAGCGGTTGGGACCTTCACAGATTCAGGCGATTTCCATATATTACATGGCGAGCAGTCAGTTGCCTTACTTCCAATTGAATTTCTCCATGACGGCGTTCCTCAATTACAACTTGAGAGTGAATGGATACCCCCAGTCAACGAAGAGCCATCATATCCTCAAACCAACGCTTCTGATATGGGTGGCATTCTATCTCGTCTTCTTGCTCGCCCCAACATCGCATCAAAAGAATGGTGGGTGCGTTCGTATGAT
>CBFHYB010000031.1:0-706 GCA_965659915.1 Candidatus Thalassarchaeaceae archaeon | reverse complement strand
GATGCGGCTGTTATTGCACCAATACACGGAGAAACACAGGGTGCTGTGATATCTTGTGGTATCATACCAAGATATTCAGATATAGACACTTATGCGATGGTTGCTGGTTGTATTGACGAAGCAGTTCGTAATGCAGTTTGCGTGGGTGTTGATCTTGATAGAATGGCAGGATTAGATAACTTCTGTTGGCCAGATTCTGTTGAATCAGAAAAGACCCCCGACGGCCGATACAAACTCGCCCAACTAGTACGCGCTAACAGGGCTTTAGATGATGTTTGCAGGGCTTATCAATTACCTTGTATTAGTGGTAAAGATTCAATGAAAAATGATGTGATAATGAATGGTGAAAAAATAAGTGTTCCACCCACTTTATTGTTCACGTTGTTAGGTAATCACGAGGATATCCGTAAAGCAGTTTCAAGTGATTTCAAGAATAGCGGCGATATCATTTACTTACTTGGGCAAACTCATCAAGAGTTGGGTGCAAGTGAATTAGTCACGATGTTTAGAGACGAATGTGGCGGTGGAATAGGTGGTAAAGTCCCAGCAATAGATACCACAAGGAATCTTGCACTTTATCGCGATCTTACTGCAGCAATGCGTCAACAGTTAGTTGTTAGCGCTCACGATTGTAGTGACGGTGGTTTTGCTGTTGCTTTAGCAGAAGCTTGTTTTGGTGCTGATTCTGGTTGTAATGTTGACATAT
>CBFHYB010000030.1:0-16275 GCA_965659915.1 Candidatus Thalassarchaeaceae archaeon | reverse complement strand
TGAACTACTGAACGTAGATCCATCAAATCAAGGTTGATTATTCCTACTTGCCCAAGTGTCAAGACTAATCCTTGAACTAACTCTTCTACCCATGATGGGCGGGTTCTCCAATCCACACCTCGGCTGCGAGCCTGCCAAGCCAAACGGTCTAAGGAAAGTTGAGCGCAAACATCAGATGAATCCTCTAACCGATTGAAAGCAGGAAGGGCGATTTCACACCTTGCTAAATGTTCTTCAAACGGCATCGCTGCTATTGTAATTACTAGAGCTCCTTTACGAGATGCTTGAGCCGCCAAAGCAGGTGCTGCCCCAGAACCTACACCACCCCCAAGTGCAGTTAGCAAAATCATTAATTCCACCGGTTCAAGGATTTTATCCATTATTGCAGTTGCTTTCATGAAGTGTGATGCCGCTAATTCAGGAAGTGCCGCGCAGCCAGCATCTGAAGAATCGCCTAGCGGTAAACAATGTGCATGGCGTGAATCTTCAAAGGAAGAGTCATCTGCATCTACTAGAAGCAAATCACATTCATCTGCACAACGTGCATGGGCCCTCTTAGCCCATTCTGAACCAAGGCCGCCAACGCCTGCAATCAAAAGACTACCATCGTGCACAATCTCTCCGTTATGCAGGCAAGCGATTGATGTTTCGCTCACAAACTTCGGCTTTCATGCCGCCGATTCAGTAAGAAGAATAGCGTTGATAGCGCCTTCTCTCATCTCTTGCCCAAGCATTATCTGGTTCAAGCGCGAGTACCTTTTCATAATATTCAACGGCTTTTTCAAACTCTGAAAAATACTTACCATACAGATTCCCAAGGTTGCTCAATACTGGGATGCAATCACCATCTTCCTCAAGCATTGTAAGAAGTATTTCTTCGGCACCCGTTAAATCATGCATTTCCATCTTCTTTTCGGCCTCATCAAGGAGGTTGATTTGCTCATCTGTTAGATTGTAAATATTAGCCCACCCACCGCTACTCATTCACAACCCTCAATCCCGGGATGTAGCCTTACCACTTCATCTCTTCTAAAGAGTGATTCACTTGGTCAAGTGATGAAAACTATCCCCGCTCAAAATGGACTACTGCGACCCGACAAAGGGGTGTCCATCAGCAAACGATTATTAGACCATTACAATTCGGCGGAATCAACATTGGTTGAGAGTAGCATGGGTGGTAAAATCAACGACTTCCGCTTACCGCTGATTGTGGTGCTATCTGCGCTCCTTTTGGCAGGCGGAACTATTGCTGAATCTGATGGCATTACTGGCGATAGAGCAGAGGGTGATACCGATGTTGCAATGAGTGGTTGCACATGCCACACAAATAATGAAATCGCACCATCTGACACTGTCACCCTGATTGTTGATGGGGTACCTTACGCTTGGGCTGAAGGAACATCATACACCCTAACAATCCAGTTGCTCGGCGGCCCGGAAATGGCCGGTGGGCACTCCAATACTGGTGGTTTCTCTATGCGAGTATCTTCGGGAGTTCTAACTCCTGGACTAGGATATGAAAGTCTAGTTCAAGATGATGGTTCTGAACAAACTATGACTCACACATCAGATGGCGCTCAAGTTCCAGATCGAATCTGGGTTGTGACTTGGACTGCTCCAAGCACAGGAAGTGGAAGCGTTACAGTCTGGGTTGTAGGCAATGCAGTAGATGGTAATTCAGCGCCAATGGCACCAGATGCCTACAACCGACTATCATTCAACCTCGTAGAGGGTAACGACAACGGCGGCACTAGAGCAATCTTTGCAGGAGATGGCAACATTCAGGCACCAGCAGCCTCGACTGGAGAAATAGATCTTCACAGCATGGGGGCACCTTTCAGAGCCCACTGGCTAGGGCTACTCGGATTTGGTGCAGTTATTGCTGTCCTCTTGTTCTGTGGATTCTTCCTACGCTATGGATTCAGCCACCACTATGTTGGCCGTAGTAACCTTCTCCGACTTAGAATCAAACACCTACGCAGAGGTGACCAACTGTGAGTAGCGGAGAAAGATTGCAATGTTGGAGAGATGCTCTCACTACTTATCTTGATAACAGAGGTGACAACTGATGAATCAAGATGTTATCACCAAAATGCTTGAGCAAGTTGCCGCTGGTGAAGTAAGCGTAGATGATGCACGCACCGCCCTTGAGGGAATTGAACTAAGCGAAGAAACATACGAGTCAGCGATTGACCATGGTGTTTTCAACAGGGTTGAGCCAGGTGCTGTTGTTCGAGCAGCGATTACACCAAGTGGCACCTCAGCACTTGTTATTCTCATCTCATTTTGGGGGTTAGGGTGGACCCTTTTCTGGGCAGGAAGTATGACATACGGACTTTTCAATGGATGGGACCAACAACAACTCTCTTACCATTTCGCAATGACAATGGTTACTCTTATGATAATGGGAATCGTCTATCTCAAATGGGTATTGCCTGACCTCGTTGTTGTCAAGCATAGACGGAATAAATTCATCGGTCCTAAAGACCCTGAAAGTTGGAAAAAATACGAGGTGTGATGAATGGCAAGAGAATTCAGACTCCGCCCCTCCCCAAATGCTGATGAAGCATCACAAGAAAGTGGATACAGCTTGGACCGGCGTCGCTTCATGAGATACTCCTTCAATTCTGCTGCCGGTGTTATCACAATGGCTAGTCTAGGGTCAATCGGATTTGCATCCCTACTCATGGGGACCAAAGATGGTGAAGGTGGCAGTAATTCCATCAGTTATTGGGTACCTAAAGGACAAGAAGCAACTGTATGGTTCGGCTCAAAGCACTTGGAATCAATGAAAAAATCCGACTTTGAAGGACAATCACAGACCTCTACGACCAAGATGGCTGGGGCACAGGGTGTTTGGGGTGGAATGCCAGTAACAGTGGTTTATGTGCCACACGAAGAAAACAAAAACTCGCCAATATCAAGTGGTCTTCCTCGCTTTCAATTCAAAGATGGAGTTGACCAAACGGGAGCTATTATTGGGTTTGGTGGAGAAATGGAAGAGAATCCGAAGTGGTCAACGCTAAAAATTCACGATAACATCGTCATTATTATGTCACGTTGCACACATCTTTGTTGTATACCTGGATGGCAACTTGTTGCAAATGATTTCACCGCTGATAACTGGTTACCTGGTGGCCTAGATTCAGGGGGTAACAAATTATTTTGCATCTGTCACTCAAGTAGATTTGACCCGACAACAATTGAGAAGAATACAAACATCAACAAATCTACAGGTGCGGCTTTCAATTACTTTGGAATCAAAAGAACTGGTGGCCCTGCACCTGTTGGAATCCCCCTCATCCCCTTCACCGTGAATAATGATGTTCTAGAAGTGATTGACTTTGAGGCTGAGGGAGTGGTTGAGATACTCGACTGGTACACTTACTGTAATTAGAATGGAGGAAATGATATGTTACTACAATTTTGGTTCCTTTGGTTATTCATCATCATAGTCACGGTGTTAGTGGCTTTGACTTTACGCAAAGAGAATGAAGATATTCCTCGTAAAGAAATTCTTAGGGCTGTTGAATCTGTTGGAAAGATGGGGCTTGCTGAAAAGTTATTCCTGTGGACCTTCTCTTGGTTGGATACTAGATTCAGAATCCAAGATTACTGGGCTATGAGTCGCGATGCATACCAATCAGTGCACCGGCAAATGCCTCTAACCCACGCGGAAAAATACAAACTCCGGATCATTTGGTATTGGTATCCGCTATATTGCCTAGGTGGGATTTCATTCCTTGCTTTTATCATTCTAATTATCACAGGAACTGTTCTTGGAATTTATTATGTCCCAGGAGGAGACGGTGACCCCACACCTGCATATTCAAGTATGCAGTTTATCATGACTCAATTGCCATTTGGATACATTATCAGAAGTATACATCATTGGGCCACACACTTCATGGTTGCCTCGGTATTCTTACACATGTGCCGCGTATACTTCACTGGCGCATACCGAAACCCACGTGAGTTAAACTGGCTCATCGGAGTGGGGCTAATGCTGCTGACCATCGTGTTTGGATATTCTGGATATCTACTGCCGTGGGATGCTCTAGCGTTTGGAGCAGCAACAATTGGTATTGCTATGGCAAACTCAACTCCACTTATCGGTGGTTGGGTTGCAACCCTAATGTTTGGTGGCACATCACTATCAGGAGCGGCAGTTACTAGGATGTATTTCTTACACGTATTCATCTTACCAGTTATTGTAACCACTCTGATTATCATACACCTGTTTATTGTCTGGGTACAGGGAATTGCGGAGCCGCATTGAGGGAGTGAATCAAAAATGGGTATGTTAGACAATTTTGGCCGCATTGCAGATGTGTATATGCGTGAGAAAGACAAGTTACAAGATGGTGAAGAAGAGCGAAGACGTACCTTTGTCGGCCATCCTCTTTGGCCACATGAAGTTCTCAGAGACAGCATTATCCTAGCAGCAATAATGGCTGTTCTAACATTTTATTCATGGCTTATCCCGCCACCTCTTCACAGCGCTGCAGACCCATTTGCTCAAGCTGGGTTCGTGTTCCCTGATTGGTATGTTCTATTTTCTTATGGATACCTCCGATGGGGAGAGTATCTACCACAATTCGATATCCCTCTACCAGACATTATTGGAAATTTCTTTGGCACACCTGTCATTTCTTGGAATGCCGGATGGTGGGGTGCGTTCCTGACTGGTTTCCCAGTTGGTATTTTGGCACTTCCACCTTTCCTTGGTGGGCGTGCTAAACGTGGAGTGGAGGATCCTTGGTTCGCTACAGCGGGAGTGATTTACTTAGCACACGTTTGGTTCATCAGTGTCTTCTCCATCAATATCTTCCTTCAATTATACGGGAATAATCGTTCAGATTACTGTAAACTTAACTCACACGCCGGCTTAAGTTGTGGGGTTCGAGAACCTTGGCTTGCTGATGTCTTCAATGCGGTTCCTTGGATATTAACTGGAATTTTGATATGGATTATGTTGTTCTTCATTGCTAAGGCATATCTCATCAAAGCTGCTGGTTCAAGAGTTAGCCCGAAAATGGGAAGAAAAGTAGCACTTGGGGCATTGGTCATTGCCGTCTTACTATCTGTTGTTTCTTGGCCAATGTACAACGGTGGATTCTGGGACGTGGGTGGATTCGGTGCTATGGATGATGTAGATGAATTAGCAACCCTAAGAAACCAACCAGAAGATTCCTTACTCGCAATTCATGAAGGACACGAATGGAGTAGCATGGAAGCAAATTGCCTAACATACGGAGCTAGTTCAGGAAGTATGCTTTGGCAAGATTCCAAATTCACTGAAGATGGAGTTGAACGATCGGAATATTGTCTGTTACCAGCCGAAAATTGGCTGAATTGGGGTATATATCAGCCAGTTCAAAATAATATTATTGATTTTGCTGACGAAAATAACCACAAACAAACTCTGACAACTGATGGTGCAGTAACCGGTGGTGTCAATGGATTCACAGAAGTATACAATTACGCAGGTGATAGTTCACTCTCAAACAGTTACTCTCTGAATGTTGAGGACCTAGGTGTTGATGAATTAACCATGGATTTATCTTGTACTTATAGAGCCTCAGAAAGAAAAGCAGGCGACCACACTATCAGCGTAGATGTATCCGATGCAAGCGGGATGAGCATTGCTGGATTTAGTGGCGACTTAGAAGAAGGTGCAACTTGCACCACTAAGTCATTTGATGTTGCACCTGGGAGATATACAGTTACTATGACTGTTGATTCAACCTTTGATAGCGGCAATGCAACTGTAGTAGTTGATGCCAGTTCAGATGTATCGGTATTCCAACCACTGTTGCTAAATCCTGACACAGGCATGGCTCTTGACAGAACCAATGGTACTGAATTAGCACTGGCCGGACTTAGTGCAAGTGACCTGTCATCATTATTGATAGAGAACCCCACATACCACCAAAACCCAAAGAGTTTGGATGCGAAGCTTACCTACTCTCTGTTCATCCCACCACTTGCTCTTGGAGCGATGATTTATGTCTTAATGCGAAGCATGGCTCGAGGATATGAATATGAAATGAACAAGTGTTACGGTTGTGACCTCTGTGATGATGCATGCCCTGTTAGATTATTCACTGGTGGAGATAAATTGAACATCATTTACAACACTTGGAATAATGAAGATGATGGGGTTCCAATGTATTCCTGTTTAACTTGTACCGCTTGTACCAATGCTTGCCCTCAACTTGTTGACTACGACTCTTATGTTGATATTCGCAGGAATTTGGTTGTTGGTGGACCACCAGCAGCTAATATCCCACACACTGTCTTGCAGGCTGTCTTGGCTGCTGAAGCAGAAGAGGATGCAGATGATGACTTCATCCCAACCGATGAATATCCAATCAACTCAAATGTTGCTTACTACCCTGGTTGTGTAGATTACCTCGACCAAGACCTAGTGTTCAGCCACCTTAACAAGGGTGAGATGAATCTTGGAGAAACCACTACTGCTGCGTTCACCCTATTCGATGAGATGGGTGTAGATGTCTCCTACCTCGGTAGAGATTTCATGAAATGTTGTGGCCACGATCAAAAATGGCAGGGTATGGATGATGTTGCTGAAAAATTAAAGACTTTCAACAAGCAGAAATTGGAAGAAAGTGGCATTGACACACTTGTAAGCAGTTGTGCTGAATGTTTCCGTACCTTTGCGATGGACTACGAACTTGAAGGAATCAAAGTGATGCATACCACTGAATATCTCAAAGAGGCTGGATTCGATGTTGAATTGACTTCAAGTTGTCCTAAGACAGTAACTTTCCACGACCCATGCCGTCTTGGGCGACAAATGGACATCTATGATGAGCCACGTGAACTCATAGAAAGTGTTGAGGGTGTCGAATTAGTTGAAATGGAACATCACCATGATGACGCTCTTTGTTGTGGTGTTTCAAGTATGATGTCTTGCAATGAAGATAGTCGAACCCTCCGTGTTAATCGATTTGAAGAAGTGATTGAAACAGGGGCTGAGATGATGATTACATCCTGCCCCAAGTGTGTAGCACACTTTGAGTGCCTCAAATTTGAGGGTGACCCGAGTTACAACTTTGAAATTCTAGATGTAGTTTCATTCCTTGCCCGCCAAGTGGATGAAAAGAATGCACTAGGTCAAGGTGCATCAGAAGTGATGCAAACATCAGCCACCGACGAAGTTGTTGCTTGATTTCCCTGCACCATTGAGTCCGATACGAGTAAGTAAGTTGAAAGTGGAAAGCCTTGAGGATGTATTCAGATGAGTCAGGTTGATGATGTCAAAAAGCGGCGCCAACTTGAGGCGAAGCGCATTAAACAACGGCTCTCTGAGATGTATGAAATTAGCGCTGAAGAAATCCCCGAAGGTGAAGAGGTAGTTGCATTTGTTAATGTAGACCAATGCATTGGCTGTGATCAATGTCTCATTGTCTGTGATGATGATGCCATAGAACTCTATGATGCACCTTTGAGAAATTCTCTATTACATGTTGAAGTCAATAAAAAAGCAAAGATTTTGCGAGATCCTTGCACTGGATGCCGCCTCTGTGTATTGGCTTGCCCTACAGATGCGATAATCATGATTGATAGGTGATTAAATGGCTGATGAAAAAGACCCCGTTCGCTTTGGGGCAGAGTTTGGACCTTATCGCTCACAACATCACAAAGGTGTGACCCTTTCAACCTTCAAAACCCTTGTATGGGTCTCAAACCTAGGAGGGTTATTACTCGTTGTAGTGGCTCTTGAAATGATGATTGTACAACAACGATTCTACTGGGGATTAGCAGCAATGATTGCTGGAATAGTGGTTGCACTTTTCCCATCAAATTACGAAATTGTTGGTATGGAAAAAGAAGATGAGAAAACTAGTGAAGAATCAACCTAGAAAGTTTGGTTGCTCATTCCTGAGAAGTGGCTAATGAAGTAAGTTCAGCAAGTTCTGACCCCATTGCTAGCATCGCTAACTCAGCAACCAAAGAATGCCAATTATCAACACGCCCCAAAATCAAATCTCCGCCATCCATTTGAGACAAATCCTCTGGTTGCAAAAATTTAGTAGATGGTGTGTTCAAATTTGCTATCACACCCTTCTTCGGATTGGCCCTGTAAAAAGTTGAGCAACTGTGCCCTCCTGCCCCATAGATGCAGGGCTCTATCACATGACCATCGACCTTCAAAGCCGTGGGCACTCCTTCTTGAATTAAGAAATCAATCGCTTCTGTGCCACCTTTTCCGTAGGTCAATTTGTTCACTTTTCTGTTTGACAGATTCAATAATTGTTCACCAGTTCGAATTTCAAGAATTCCGAGCCCATAGGTTCCCGAATCATTCTTCACGAACAATACTGGTTCACCTTCAATCCCATACTCTTCGTACTTCGTTTTCAAGAATTGCAAAAATGAATCAACATGAGCTGCTAATTTAATTCTACAGGCTTCTTCTTCAAGGCATTTATCTTCGCTAACGAACCAGTGTGTTCCAAGTAACCACGGATCAATTTCTAGAATTTCAGCCGCTTTGTCAATGAAAGGTTGAACATGTCTGAAATGGTTTGATTTTTTACGCTGATACCAACCCATTGCTTGAGGTGGTGCAACAGGGACTCCACCGATTCCTTCCAATGTCCCATTGCTCAAATCATTGTTCAATATCACCAAATCAGGAGTACCTCCCGACACAAGTAATTCGCCATCAGCAGTGGTCTTTGAAAGGATTAGTGCACCTGTTAACCCTTCAACCTCATCTAGTTCGTTAAGTTCTGGTGAGCCGATAGTGACTTTGTTTCCATCCTGTGAAAATAGTTTTTGCAGTGTTATTAGATTCTCTACATACCCCTTATTTCTTGTGTGACTTTCCGGCCAAATATGCAACCATTTTTTGTTTGGGTGTTCTTTTTTCAACCAAATCAGTAATTGTTCTGAAAGATTAGGTAGGTCGGATGAACTTACATTATTGAATCCAGCAGGGTAAGCATTTGCATCTACAGCAGCAACTTTCCAGCCAGCATCTCTAATATCAACAGAAGCGTATAATGGCATAGGAAGTTTTGCGCGCTCTGAGGAAAAGAAATCTGACAATTCTTCTCTCTTTGACTCTAACTTTGCAGACAGTTCCGCGAGCAAGTTTGGGCCGCTATAGTCTGTCATCATTACACCTCAACTAAAATCTTCTAATAACTCCCAGAGCCCTTTGTTTTCTCTACCAAGGCCACCATCAATTATGTGTAGCGATTCAAAGAGTCGCAACCCGATTGCCATATCCGGCTGAGTTTTGAGTATTCTCTCTAATCTAGGATAACTTGCAGCCCATTCTCTAGCGTGTGGCTTCAATTCAGTCATCAATTCATCTAGAAGAGTTGGAGTTGTTGCAGATCCTGCTGGAAGTTTTGGCCGATTAACAATTGATTTAGGTAAATCAGTCAGTGCAGCTGCTGCCCTTAATGCAAGTTTTTCCTGTTGGCCTCGTATCTTCCAATCATTAGGAATTGTGTTTGATGCTTGACGGTGTGCTGCACCCAAAAATGGAACTCTGACTTCTAATCCATGCGCCATACTATGCCGGTCAACTAGTCGCAACTGAAAGTTGGTTAATTGACCGTGATCCATTTCAAACTGTAAAGTGCTTGTCAAATCCGAAAACACCTCAGCAGGATTATGCTTTTGAGCACGCCAAGGCTGAGCAAGCCCTTGTTCTTCAACTGCTGAAATATCATTTACAAGATGTTCTGCAAAGGGATGGCGACTAGCAGATAACCTAGATGATATCAACTCTTGATGGCCTACTAAATTACGATAACGAGGATATCCACCATGTAGTTCATCAGCACCCTGACCACATAACCCAACAGTGACTGCGGATGACATTTTCTCAAAAAGTGGCTGGAAAAATAGAACTGAAATATCAAGATCTTCACCATACCAACTCAAAGAAGGCAATGTACGCCAAAAGCAATCATCATCCAATGTTGATGTGTGATGGCCTAGATCAAGAACGGAACAAACATCTTCAGCAGCACGGAAATCGGGATTATCCTCATCCTCTGCAACTGTCCAACATTCAGGAACTGGTTGCCCTGTTTGTGCCGATGCCTTGTGGGCAAGGCCAGCCACCATGCTTGAATCTAAACCACCGGATAAAATAATTCCAAGTGGGACATCAGACATCAATCGGTCCCCGATACTACTGCACAGGCTCTCAAGTAGAACCGGCGCATCTAACTCTGGATTCCATGTATCCCCTGGAACAATCCTCTCAGTAGAGTAAGTTGCAACCCCCGTAAGAGTTGCTCGCCCTTCGGAATCTAGAGCCCAAGTCTCAATAGTTGCAGGAGCTACTTGAGACACTCCTTCAAACAAAGTAGTTTCATCAAGTGGATATTCAAATGCAAGTCTCGCTAACATTGCATTCTCATCAATTTTCGATACATAATCAGGATGTGCTCGAAACGCCTTTGCTTCACTTGCCACAAGAAGTTCGCCCGAAGGCGTCAATGTTCGCAGTAGAGGTTTTACCCCCAATGGGTCACGACAAAGAATCAATTCTTGGCGCTTAGAATCCCATAAAGCAAATCCCCATATCCCATCCAACTGACTTACCCATTCAACATGCGCATTTGCTGGATTACTATTATCAGAAGCACCTGGAGTTCTCCTCAAGTAACCAGAGAGTGATGAGCGAGATGTTTCGGCAGGCGAAGGAATACTAGAATTAAGGTGAAATGCTGACCAATGGGCAGCAAGAATTACCTCCCCATCTCCTTTTGTGCGCCAATTATAACCAGAGTATTTCTTCCTTAAACTACCAAAATTATAGATTTCACCATTTTGTACCAACCAGCAACCATGTTCAGAACCCATCGGCTGGTCTGAACCCAATAAGTCAACAATTGATAGACGAGAGTGACCTAGGGAACAAACTTCGTCCCCCCAAACCCGAATTCCATCAGGCCCACGATGAGATAACAGATCAGCCATCTCACGAGTTAGTGATGTGTCCCCATCACCAAGAATACCCGTTATACCGCACATTCGTACCAATCCGGCGATTCACCCGCTAAAAGTCTGTGTCGGAGAATAATGATTCATCTCACCAGTAGATGATGCCGATAACCAATGTTGCGATTAGAGAAACCGCATAAACAAAGACATACAGGCTCTGCGAGGGGGCATCATCTTGCAATATCTCGTCACTCATATTGCTGTCGAAGTGGATTCGGATTTTAACCATAACCCAAATCTATCTTTCTTTTAGCCTATGAGTTAATCCTTGGAAATAGCACTGTGTAAATTCACAGACCTAATGCAGACAACAGTAAGATGGCAAATAATGGAATGAGAATCATAGTGCCATTATCGTCAATCCAACGCAAACGAGGCCATTCAGACGCAACCTGAATAGGCGGAATTAGTATTGCAAAAAGAAGCGGCGTATCTAGACAATTCCAAGATAACAACCACACAGCATAGACCGTGATGAGCCCCCCTACGACAACAAATTTTGGTTCTTTACCAGCACGTCGGATTTCACCCATAACAGGGTCACCAAATGCTAATCCAAGCACCAAAGGTGCGCCAAATGCCGCACCCATGACTCCTACAAGCGGTGAGAAAGCGAGTGCCAATACAACTGAAACTGCACCCCAGAAAAGTGCACTCAATTGGTTTGCTTCATAGGCGCGCTGGCCGAAAATTGTAAATCCAATTTTTAGACGAATTAATTCTGCTACGATAATAATCCCCAATACGATGAAAGCGAAATGTTGAGCAGTAGTTCCTACTTTACCTGCAATTTCTTCACCGTGCCAATAGTAAAGCCAAGGAATTATAGCAAGTGAAACATGGGTGATTCTACGTAAAAGATGACCAGAAAATCCACCTACACTGTGTTTAACATGG
Organism: Candidatus Thalassarchaeaceae archaeon; assembly: GCA_965659915.1. Lineage (GTDB taxonomy): Archaea > Thermoplasmatota > Poseidoniia > Poseidoniales > Thalassarchaeaceae > MGIIb-Q1. The sequence goes on along the minus strand of CBFHYB010000030.1, from coordinate 4,377 downwards.
TCTGCCTCGTATGATTCTTCACTCAGAACGATTCCTTCATCCATGTTTACCACCTCAGATTTTTATCAACCCACTCTTGTGCTGAATTTTCTGAACCCGCGAGACCATCCAGAACCTCGTTTATGTCCTCACGTGAGAGAAGTGCGTTATCCCATGCAGTCAATAATCGTTCACGTGCCCTCGCTAATTCTGCACCTGGTTTTGCAGGAAGAGTTCTCAATTGGCTGGCTAAATCTTCAATTCCAACAGAATTTTTAGCAGATGTAAGTAAGACAGGAGGAGGGTTACTAGTCAACTCAAGCGCCGAACTGATGTTGGCCGCAGCCCGTTCAGAACCATCCAAATCAGATTTATTCACCACTATCATATCAGCAAGTTCCATCACTCCGGCTTTTTCAGCTTGAACTTCATCACCTCTTAATGGGGCTTCAACTAGAACGATTCTATCGGCAACTGACACAACACGAATTTCAGATTGTCCCGCCCCAACAGTCTCAATCAAGACTATGTCATAACCACATTGTCGCATTACATCGGCTGCTAGAACCACTGCATTAGGCATACCACCTGGTTGATTCCTAGTAGCAAAAGAACGAACAAACACATTTGGATTATTATCAGCAGATTCCATTCTTACTCGGTCTCCTAGGAGAGCGCCACCGGTCAAAGGTGATGATGGGTCTACTGCAATAACAGCGATCTTTAATCCATTAGATGTCCATGTGCTTAGTAATCTCTCAATGAGGCAACTCTTTCCAACCCCTGGAGCACCAGTTACACCGATTACTGAACCATCTACCTCACGTGTTGAAAGGCCAAGTAAATCATGAGTGACTTCACCATTTTCGACAGCAGTTAGCAACTTTGCCAAACTTCTCCGATTTCCTGAAATCGCTAGTTCAAAAAGTGATTTTGGCAAACGTTCACTCTCCGCTAGACCATACCCAATCCCCGCCTTCACCAACCCCAACAGGTTGATTTGACGAGGCGCGAGTAATTACTGCGTCCACAAACTCTGACATTTCATGCATTTTTGTTCCCGGACCAAATATCGCTCTCATCCCGGAATCAAATAGAAGCGAACGCTCGTCTAGAGGAATTATCCCACCACCAAAAACGGTTACGTCAGTACAACCCGCTTCCACCAAAAGTTGGCAAATTCTAGGGAAAAGAAACGCGTGCGCCCCTGATAATGAGGAAAGTCCTAGCATGTCAGCATCTTCATCAAGAACTGTCCTAACAATTTGTTCAGGAGTTCTTCGTAATCCGGTGTAAATCACCTCATGTCCTGCATCACGCAAAGCCCGCGCCACAACCTTTGCACCACGGTCATGGCCATCCAACCCCGGTTTGGCAATCACAATACGCATGGCTACCCTCAACCTCGTGGAAATGGCGTCACCCTTTCAATTGAGCGTATCTCCTTTTATGAGCAGTCAAATTCCCTTCAATTTTCCGCATAGTCTATTGGCTGGTGTGGTCACCTGCGAGTTGAGCGGGATGGAGTCGACTGAGGAAAGACTTGATGATTTGCGCAAGCGCAAGGCAATTGCGGCCGCAGGTGGAGGGGCTCAGAGAGTTGATGCCCAGCACGCAAAAGGCAAGATGACAGCCCGTGAAAGATTGGAATTGTTGCTGGATGAAGGCTCATTTCAAGAAATTGATTCATTGGTTGAGCACAGGTGCCGTGACTTTGGCATGGACCAAAATGTAATCCCTGGTGATGGTGTTGTCACGGGACATGGGTTAATTGACGGACGACCAGTGTTCTGTTTTGCTCAAGATTTCACAGTATATGGCGGCAGTCTTGGAGAAATGCACGGACTAAAGATTTGCAAAGTTCTCGATATGGCAATGAAAACCGGTGCCCCAGTAATTGGGCTCAACGATAGCGGTGGCGCAAGAATTCAGGAAGGTGTTGCAAGTTTGGGCTCATACGCTGAAATTTTCTTCCGTAATGTTAGAGCAAGTGGCATCATTCCTCAAATTAGTATAATCATGGGGCCTTGTGCGGGGGGTGCAGTCTACAGCCCCGCTATCACTGATTTTGTTGTTATGGTAGACAAAACAGCCCACATGTTCATCACCGGCCCAGAAGTAATCAAAACCGTCACTAATGAAGAAGTTAGTTTCGAAGAATTAGGTGGTGCTTCAACACATGCCTCACTTTCAGGAGTAACTCACTTCACAGCATCAGATGATGAAGATGCACTTGAATTGACTAGAAACCTAGTATCACATCTGCCACAAAATAACCTAGAAACTACGCCAGTCAAACCCACAAACGACCCGCCTTCGCGTAAGTGTGAGAATTTACAAAATATTGTTCCTGACGATTCTCAGAAACCGTATGATGTAATTGATGTAATAAGTGAAATTGTAGATGATGGTGCATTCTTAGAAGTTCAAGCGGAGTTCGCACCCAATATCGTTGTTGGATACGGTAGACTAGATGGAAATACTGTGGGAATTGTTGGTAATCAGCCAAAAAATCTTGCCGGATGCTTAGACATTGATGCATCGGTGAAGGCTGCTAGATTCATTCGCTTCTGTGATGCGTTTAACATACCCCTACTAACCATGGTTGATGTCCCCGGATTCTTGCCGGGAGCCAATCAAGAATGGGGTGGAATCATCCGTCATGGCGCAAAATTACTCTATGCATATTCGGAAGCAACAGTGCCAAAATTGACTGTCATTATGAGAAAGGCCTACGGTGGTGCCTACGATGTTATGTGCTCAAAGCATATTCGAGGAGACTACAACATTGCATGGCCAACTGCACAACTTGCAGTAATGGGGGCTGACGGAGCGGTACAAATTATCCACCGGAACAGAATCAAATCTGCTACCAACCCTGAACAAGAAAGAGGGAGATTGGTTGAAGAGTATGGAGAACTTTTCGCTAATCCATACAAGGCAGCATCCCTTGGATATATTGATGATGTAGTTGAACCACGAGAAACTCGGTCTAAACTGTGTAAAGCTCTTGGGATGTTGCTAGATAAACAAGAGGAACGACCTGCTAGAAAACACGGCAATATACCCTTATGAGGTGAAAATATGGAGGAAGAATCCTATAGCGATGCCCTAAGCAAGATTCTTCAATCTGCGCGTGGTCCTCTCACTGATATAGAAGATTTTGACACACCTGAAATCACGGTAACTTCTGATTCAATAGATGAAACGGTAGAATCACAAACTGAAGAGAATGGTGCAGACCGAACCAACCTAAGGCGCTTAGCCGCAGTAATGGCTGTATTATCGATGCAAGCAGTTAGAAGCGAATCAAAATCAGATATTGGACGCCAATTAGGAAGTGCTTGGGCTCAGGACCACCGCTTATCGGCAATGGGATTACCTGGACTAGCATATAGTAGAGCGAAACGATCGACTTGGAGGTGATGTGAATGAGTGAAACGCACAAAGTCACTATCAACGGCGAGGTTTTTGAAGTCAAATTGGAACCTGATGGCAATTCATGGAAAGCCACTGTCGAAGGAGAAACTTTCAATGTTGAAGTTGAAGGAGATACATCTCAAACAATTACAAAACCAAAACGCTCAGGAAAAAAACGCAAAAAGTCTGGAACTGTTTCAAGTAGTATTCCGGGAAAAGTCATCACTGTAGAAGTTGAAGTTGGCCAAGAAGTTGCAGAAGGTGATGTGGTGCTAATTCTTGAAGCAATGAAAATGCAGAATGAAGTGGCGGCCCCAATTTCCGGAAAAATCACCGAAATCAACTGTAAATCTGGTGAAAACATTGAAGCAAACCTTCCTTTGGTTGTTATTGAACCACCGGCAGACCCAGAAAACGAAGCGTAAGACAAATAACCATCAACTGTAAAGATTACACTGGGGGCGACAAATATGACCGATGAATCAAATCCGGAACAGACAACCGGCCCTCGTTGTGATTATCCTGGTTGTGAAGATGTAGGTGATATCGTTAGTCGACTCTCCCCCGAAGGTTACTTAGTAGCAACCGGCAAGAAAGCATACTCATTTCGAGAGGCGTATCGCCGCTTCCATTATTGCCAAGACCACCACAGTGAACTGATGTCAGGTGTGTGGAGTAGAATCACATTTGATTCTGATAAAGACGATGATCACGTTGCCCCTACTGCCATCTGACATGAGCAATGGGTAGGCAATTAATGGGCTTTCAGTGGGCCGAATAATCTACTCTTCCTCATTGGAATCTGCTTCCGATCGATATTTTTCGCGGACTTTCTCGATATAATCTAACCTTTCTTGCCTTCTTTGTAAGCGATATATGCGGCTTTTACTGCCTGCCCACTCCCTGTATTCACAGACAATTGATTCTATGAAACACGGTTTATACCCAGATGCTAAACAACGTAAATGAAATTCATAT
>CBFHYB010000029.1:14358-16371 GCA_965659915.1 Candidatus Thalassarchaeaceae archaeon | reverse complement strand
GGTTGCAGATACATACGAACAATTCAGAGGCGCTCTTACAGCGAATGAAACATCATCTCGAACAGGTTTGACATGGCGTTCGTTAGAATCAGCCGAAGTAGCAATCCACCTTTCCGAAGGTGATACGGGAGACCCGTTAACCGGATTCTCGCTGATTGCAACCAGTTCAGATGGTTATGGTGAGGTAGTTCTACCATACACAGATGACCAAGGAGATATGGTTGGTTACTTATTCCCTGGAGATTGGGTAGTATCACTCAACCGTTCTGAATCAATGGATAGGTGGGTCTTGGAAGACCAGCAACTAGCAACATTATCCGCTGGCCAAAATCTGTCAAACATCAACTTCTCAGTTGAACATTGGGTTACTCTTGGAGGAAACCTGTTCTGGGATTTGGATTCTGATGACGAGTATGATTTCAACGAAGGTGTTGAAGGAGCAAATATCACTGTATCTGGCGGAGGTCTTGATGCCCCAGTGAATTTGACTAGTTCTGCCTACGGCACATGGCAATTACTTGTGCCGTCACAGAACAATTACTCTGTTGAGGCATCCCAACTTGGTTTTACTTCAGTATCAATTGTTGCTCAAGTATCAACCATTTCAAACTCTACAGATCTTGAGTTAACTGCAGGTAATGTCACAATTTCTGGAATTGTTGACTATGTGCAAATGGAAGTTTGGGATGAGTTCTCAGATGATATTGTTCTAACACTAACACCTACATCTGGAATTGAAAGAGATTCACGTACACCTACTAAGGTGATGGCTGGTGATGGTTCTTGGGACGGTGACTGGATTGCCGATGTTGAACCCGGTGATTGGGTTCTTTCGGCAACGGTTGTTGATGAAGGAATTGTTGGAATTACAATCGTTGAGGCTGATGTCCATGATGGTGCACAAGTCAACTTGACGATGATTCAAGGAGGAACTTTGTCACTCAGTACAAATTGGATTGACTTTGATGGTGAGAGCCACGATTTGAGTGAAACAAGCGTTGCGGGTGCTGAAATAATCGGTACACCTGAAATTAAAGTAACAATATTGGGTGTTATCAGTTGGAATGAAACTGTTGATTCAAACGGACAAATCAACTTTTTGCTACCAGCCGGTGACCTTTACCTTGAGGGTGTATTTGAGACAAATGAGCGAGGTATGGCAATGGTTTACCGAGCAGGTTTGACAAGTTCAATTGCTGCTCAACAAGAAGCCCCTGCAGTGACTTTCAATTACAATCGTATCCTTGAGCACTCGGTAGATTTCAATGTGACTTCAATTAGTGGTGCAGAGCAAACAGAGGAAAGTAATGAAGAAGTTAATGCATTATATGAGAATCAAACTGCTTACCAAGTGATAGAGTTCACTGTTAATTTGACTTACAATGGAAATGAAGCCTTTGATGAGTATACAGTTGGTACCGTCTTTGACGCTGAAGATGGCGAGCATTGGAATATTGAATTCTTTAATGGAACTGATGAGAACGGCACGGAACTCTGGGCCGAGACAACACCAGTGACACTAGGTTTGGATGGTGAAGACACCACAACAGTACGGATGCGTGTTACAACAGCTGATGTTGAGAACGCACAATCAATTTCTGGTGGCCATGTCATCAAACTTCGAACAACTCACTCCACGGGTACATTCAGTGAATATGTCATAAAAGTACACATCCCTCAGACCTACTCAATTGAGATTGTCACATCACCTGGAGATACTATCGGAGTATTCCCAGGAGAAGAGAAGCGTGTTGAATTTGTAATTCAGAATACAGGAAATGGTCAAGATATTCTTGGTTTTGATATTGACACATCCTGGTTACCAGAGGGTTGGAGTGCTACAGGACCTAGTGAATCACCTTGGGCGTACGGAGAGGAGAGAACATATTCGTTCACCATCTTTGCACCTGCTGGCGCTGATACTACACCATTTACACTTACTTTAAACATCAATAGTTCTGATGGTACTGCCTATGATCCGATTGAATTAGAGGTTAAGGCTGCAAAGCCGCT
>CBFHYB010000029.1:3729-14348 GCA_965659915.1 Candidatus Thalassarchaeaceae archaeon | reverse complement strand
GATGCAGTTTCTGGTAAGAGCAATAAAATGATTGTTGTAATAGAAAATACTGGTCTTGTTGGTGCGAAAACCATTCGAGTCAACATTACAATTGAAGGATATGACGATATTTACATCCTTTCAGAAGCACAGGATATACCTATTGGAAGCACTGCTGAATATATCTTATTCATTGATTTAGATGGCGTAGGTATTGGTAACCAAAATTTCGTGTTTACTTTACAGAGTGAGTTTGGACTTGATTTAGATGCAGATTCTGATGAAAGTATCAAAAGAGCGTTGAAGGTTGCTACACCACCACCAGAATCAGTAAATGTTTGGGTGCCGTTGATAATCATAGCAGCATTCATTCTTGGATTCATAGGATTCCGAAGAATCCGTGATTCCATAAGCGGTCAGATGCCTTTCTGATGGTATACTGCATAATCCTTGGTTGTAAAACTAAGGTGAATCTGGACTAAACGCCGAAGAGTGCATTTAGCACCGCCTTTACCGGATATCAGGTGAGACTGTGATACCGGGTTTAGAGGGTGTTGAATTTCTGCCAGAACCAGAGGACCCGCGGATGCTTTCCACAATTGATCCTGGTGCACCAGGATATCCTGCAGAGGCATATGGTATGCCAACTGAAATGGACCCTCAAGCATGGAAAGAGGCGGACGCGGTAAAACCTCGAAAGCTACCCCTAAACCTCCCTTGGGGATTATGGATGTTAGTTGGATTGATTGTTGCACTGATGATTAGTTATAGTTCAATAATAGGTTACCTAGATGAGTTCATTCCTGAGTCAGAGTGGGCTTATGAAAATTCAGGCATACGCGCCTTAAACGCCGATGGATATAGTGGGAAAGGAGTACGTGTTTGCATTGTTGATACAGGAATAGATACGACACATCCTGATTTAGTGGGTGTCAATATTGTTGGTTTCAAAGATTTCATTCATGGGACTGAAGGAAACCCCCATGACAATGATTTGACACAATCTCACGGGACAATGATGGCTGGTATTCTTGTTGCCAACGGTTCATTTGTTGGTGCCGCTCCGAACGTACAACTGATTGTTGCAGCAGCTCTTGGTGCTGATGGAGGCTCAGGCTCAGAGGTTGCTGTTGCGGATGCGATTGAATGGTGCTGGACCACCATGGGGGCGGACATCATTAGTTTGAGTCTTGGTGGAAAACCAGATTTAGTTTCTACATTTGGTGGGAGAACAGAAGATGCAGTTAGCGATGCACTTGATAATGGGATTTTCGTTATTGCTGCTGCTGGGAACCATGGTGGCGCCGGCCAAGATTATCCAGATGTCACAGTACCTGCTAATGTTGACGGGGTGATAGCAGTCGGCGCTGTTCACCGCAATAATTCACTTTGGCAGTTTTCAAGTTCAGGCTCCCCAACCAATGCTTCAGGAGAAACTAGGATTTGGCCAAATCAGAAACCAGAGGTAGTTGCTCCAGGGGTAGAGATTCACTCAACTTTTGTTTCAGAAAGAACTGGAGCTACATGGTCAAGAAGTGATGGCACCAGTGATTCAACAGTGTTTGTCACCGGGGCTCTTGCACTAATACTTGAGAGATACAATGGCAATCCAGGACTTAGCCCCACCCACCAAGGAGATCGCACACCCATCCAATTAGTGAAGGCCGCCCTCGCTAATTCATCTGAACCCGGGGTGTTCCAAGAACCAGGGGAGCACCATTTGAGGTACGGGTATGGTTCTCTCAACGCGGAGAGTTGGTCAGACGCTGTAGGGGCAAGACTTTGAGAATAATTTACCAATAAATCACACTATTTTTTTGATACATTAAGTGGATAATGATACAAATAGGGTCAAAAGCCACCTATTTTTGATGATATTAATAATATGATTTTGATATTATTACAATTGCAGCAAGGCGTTTTTTTATAACTAAGAAGCGTTCACGGTTGTTTTAACCAAGGATTTGATGTCATGGAAATGAATAACCGAACCACAAGTCTTCTGCTAGTCTCTTTATTTGTGATTAGTTCGATGACTGCATTAGTCACTTTGACACCCACTGTAGTAGCAAGTAATGAAACTACAAGTGGTACGATTACAGGAACTGAAATTTGGCAGGGTGGACACACTCTGACAGGTGATGTTGAGATTGCACCGGGTGCGAAATTGATTATTCAGCCAGGAACAACAGTAACATTTCTCAATGGTACATACTTGGATGTGAAAGGTAATTTGTGTGCTGCAGATACATCCTGTGGCGCTAATGGAATGGGTAGTAATTCAAGCAAAGTTACCTTGCGATGGGGGACACCTGCCAACGAATCAGCAACTGGTCGTTGTTACAAAATGATGAACCCAGCAAGTGGAATGCCATTGTGGAATGCTGATCCTTCATGCTTTGAAGGAGTTTTAGTACGCGATACAATTGATATCGCTGAAACTAGTTTCAATCATGTAGCAGTTGAAAATGCGTATGGAATGCCCCGATATGTCGCTGATCTAGGGGAAATTCGCTGGGCCGCATTTATTCTAGATGGGGCCAGCCCAACTCTTACAGAGATGAGTTTCAGCAGTATCAACACTTCCAGTGTTTTAGTACTTGATTTAGCGTCCCCAACATTCAATGGAGGATCTTTTGAAGTTGGTTCAGATGAAGTCATTGATAGTTTAGCTGGAAATGCAGTGCAAACATATGGTGCAGGGAGCCCGAGTGGCCCGGTAAGATTTCTAAGCCCTGTTTTTACAGGTACTGAGAATGGTTGTTCTTCAGAGGACAACGGGCGTCACGTTCTTTGGGCCCAAAAATCATTCACTAACATTGACCACGGAGTTGTGGCAAGTGGAGACTATGGGTACAGATTTACAGATTCAGCGGGTGTTATTCACGGAAATACAGTTCAGACAGATTGTACGGGGATTGATATTAATGGGCGCAGAACTATCTCAAATACAGATTACAAAGTGGATATCACTAGTAACTCAATTACAACTGGTGACAACTCTCCATTAACTGTTTATGATGCTGCATATGCTCATGTTGAAGGCAATGTAATGAGTGGTGCAGAAGAGGGTTCAGGAATACAAGTGGTTTCATCTTCTGGTGCAGCAGGTGTCGTTACTGAAGTTCGGGTTACAAACAACATCATTGGTCCAATTACTGGCTATAACGGTATTTGGGGCGTAGGTTACTTTGACATGATAATTGACAATAATACATTCCTGGAAATTAATCGTGAACCAATAATTGTTGGTGAATACCATTTCCAAGATTCTGGTTGGTCAGTCACTGGACCAGCCCCTGCTAGGGCTACCATCAATGATAACGTATTCAACAATGTTTCAGGCACATGTTCCTCGGATACTGTTTGGGATGAAGAAGATTTTAACTGCCCTGCTTTCCATGTTTTCCGTGCTAGCGCAACTATCAAGAGAAATATTGTAACAGGAGTTGCAGGCGATGCTATACGAGCAATCGGCGCACTTCTTGATGTGCAAGATAACCAATTTACCGTTGGCGGAGAAGGTGCGAAAATTGTTGACCACGACCATACATACGCTTCACTTGCGTTCTTTTCTGGAAATCAGTGGCTTGGCGTTTCTGACATTGTATACAACATTACCAAGAGTTCTGTGACGGTACAGTCCGAAACCATTCCTTCCCTAACGGGTCCAGATGCAAGCATGCCTATTCAGTTAATGTGGGATAGAGGGGAGGCTTATGAGTACAATAATTGGGATAATCAAGTACTTCTTCCACCCACTACATCAATCCCTCCTGTAGATTTCCCATTGTCATTACAAGCGGTGAATAATTCTACAGTTTTCACATTTGCAAACATGTCTGGGCTGTCACTTTCAAAGATAGAAATTGGTGCATCTCCGAGCGTTTGGTCGGTACAAGTTCGTGAGGCGGCTTTAGTTCGTATTAGGGCTACTGTTGGGGGCGTGAGAGTACCAGGTGCAACAATTCTGATAGAAGATGCTCACGGTAATGATCTTTACAATATGCAAACAGATACTCAAGGATTTGCTCCGTGGGTTGCATTACCATCAGATTTCCATCTTGATATAAGAGGAAATGGAAATAATCCCGATGGATTTGCCGATGATGTTGGTGAAGATTCTTGTTCCGATGGAATAGATAATGATGGGGATTTATTGTATGATTTAGATGACCCTGATTGCAATGCTGGCGCAGGTACTAGAGAATTGTCAAAATACTTCGTGACAGCGTACAAATTTGGGAAAGGATATCATAAGTCGTCATTTAACCTCACAGGAACTTATGAGGATACTCTTGCAATGACTAATCTAAAGCCAACAGTTGTTGTTACCCAAAGTGATGGTCACTCGTTCATTCGTAACATCAATTTCACTGGTTATGCTTGGGATGGAAATATTGGTACCGGAGTTTTCGCAACTGCTGAGCAGGCTCAGTGGGAGCAGCAGGGTGCTGTACAGCGTATTGAAGTCAAGACACCGGATTCAAGTTCATGGGTTGATGTTCGTTATGCTGTTGATGATAGTGGAACGAATGGTGAAGTAACTCGAAATAATCGTCCGTTCAAAAACTGGCACTTTGAGTATGATATGGCTGACCAACCTGAAGGGGATTATACCTTTGACTTCAGGGCTTATGACGGTGTTGATTACAGCCCGATTGTAACAAAGACAATCAAATTAAACACAAATCCTCCAACAATCAATGTTGCATCTCCAGTAAATGGTTCAATGCATAATTCTGGAAAAGTTGTGTTTTCTGGAACAGCAAGTGACGCTTACAATGGTGCACTTGGTAGTGATATCCAAGAGATACATTTCCGTATGTCAAGCCCTACTTGGGTGACTACAACAACTAGTATCGCACGCCCTCTTGACTCACAAGGAAACCCAATTGGCGCTCTTTCAGAGTGGTCTTGGGAATGGGACTTTTCGGTTATGCCGAGAATTCGTGAAACATGGACTTTCGTAATATGGGCCTCTGATTCAGGCTTCTGTTTAGAAGACATTGACACTTGTGATACAGTAACACTAGTACTTGATATTGACAATAGTAATGCTGCACCAGTTATTTCTTTGCTTGCACCTTATGAAGATGAAACCATTTCAGCAAGTCATGAGACAGTTATTTCAGGTATAGCTAGAGATACAGATGGAGAAGTAAGTCGCGTTGAGATTCGTATTCGAGACCCTCAAGATGCCCTCCGTGAATTACCAAATGCTCCGCCTTATGTGACTGAGATAGAATCTAATGGTCTCTGGAGTACAACTTGGGATACTAGTAACATGATTCATGATTTCCACTATCTAATCAGCGCACGTTCGTTTGATGGCCATTCATACAGTGAATGGGTTGAGGTTGAGGTGATTATTCACAACCCATTAGATGCAGACAATCGCGCCCCGGTATTCAACTCTACAGGTTGGGATGGGGAAGTAATCATCTTCTGTGAAGAGGGTAGTCAAGCCCTTGACAGATGCGGGAATGGTGGAAGTGTGATACTTCCTCCATTTTTCTCCGACGCTGATGGCGATTCACTCGACTACGATGTTTACGATGACCCAGAAATTATTGCAAATAGTGATCTGCAACATGATGAATTGTGTGCTGATTTAATTTCCATTGATATTTATGGTAAAGTAACATATGACCCAGTGGGGATGTCTTTCCATACAACTGATATCGATTTATGGTCATGTGAAGGAATGAAATTTATGGCCAGAGATGGTTCATCTAATGCTTACACAATGAATGTTGATTTTATTGTTCGAGCAGTTTCATTTAGTGTTGAACGAATTGATGGAATCAATGAAATTAATGCTGGTGACACGGCTATATTCACAGGACAAGGTCGTCCAGGTGTTGAAGTGGTCGCCCGTTCCTCAAATACAGGCCTTCGTCTTAACAATACAATTGTTAGTGAAGACGGTACTTGGATTATGACTATACAAAGCAATAAGTTAGAGTCTGGAGTGAATGATGTAGCGTTTGAATACGGTGGCGATTCAACAGGACAGTCCCTTTCAGTACAAGTTGGTGCTACTGCTCAAGAGAGTGCATTAGGTTGGGTTCTTTGGGCAATTTTGGCTTTAGTTGTCTTAGCAGGACTTGGCGGAGTATTCATGTTCTTCTTCGTGGAGTTTGAAGATGAGCCGGAAATTGGAGATATCGAGGCACAAGAAACAGTAGAAGAGGACCCGTATGCTTGGGGTAAGGCGAATCAGGCGGATGCACAAGCCCAAGTGGCTGCACCTGCCCAACCAGTTGCTGAACCACAGCCCACTTACCCTGGTTGGAAGTGGGATCCAGAGACTAACCAGTGGATACCGGAATAATGGGGTAATTCTGACCTTTTAGGCGGAAGTATTGAATGGTTGCAGGTATCTATTCCATCAGGAGAGGAATGTTTTGGTAGTCACTAAACCGGGTGTTCAGGAAAGAATTCTGTTGCACTTACGAGACTTCGGAGACTATTCAAGCAAGGTTGAAGTTCCGTTTGCGTTGTCTCAAATGGGTATTGCAAACGCTGTTGCAATCGCTCGCAGCAACGTCCCTAGGGCAATTGCTGGATTGAAGGACCAAGGTTTGTTGATTGAGAGACAGACACACGTCACAGGAGTTACTCGTAAGCGGAAAGCCTACTTCCTAACTGATTCAGGTATGATTGTTGCAGAAGAGACTTGGGAACGTTTGTCTAATTATCCAGTGAGATTGATTGGCCAAGAAGGGAGCACAAGTAGCACAACATTAGCAAAGGCGATTGAAAGTTCACCGTTTTCTATTAGGGCTGTTGACATTATTCGCTATATGGATGATAGTGGCCTTGTTGACTTGCGCCCATTAAACCCTGAGTTGATACAAAGAGATTTGGCAAAACACGTTGAGAAGCAACTTGTTACTTCTCTTGAGGATTTACCTAGATTACGAAGTTTCTATGGTCGCGACACAGAAGTAAAAACAATGGTTGATCTTCTTGATGCTCGGTCTACAACTATTCTAGTCCCAGGGATTGCAGGGATTGGAAAAACTGCTCTTGCTGGTAAATTGATAGAGACTTTCACACATAAACGCAATTTGTTATACCACCGTGTACAAGATTGGGAGGGCTCAAGGGCATTCCTTGAAGCGTGTGGTGAATGGTTAGCAGCTATCGGTAATGATTCGCTGTCAGATTATCTTGCTGCTACTCCAGTTCCTGTGGCACAAATGTCAGTTGATTTGATTGTGGATTCACTCACTGATGTCCCTACCATCATCATCATAGATGATTTACACAAGGTTGCTGATGATATTCTGTACGCAGTTATTAGAGGATTAACTCAGCGTATGGATGACTTAGATGAAACCGGTTTGATTCTGTTTTCACGGTCTTTCAAATCAGTCGTGCCATTACGTGATGCTGAAGGAAAAATCACCACATTAGTGGTGCCTCTAGATGGATTAGATAGGGATGCTTGTAGGAATTTATTACCATCACTAGAGCCAGTTGATGAGGTGACTTATCAGCACATTTACGGATTATCTAGAGGCCATCCTCTTGTTCTAAATTTAATTAATCGTGGTTCAATTGGAACCACTTTTTACGAGACTTTGGAAATGTATGTTGAGCAGGAAATTTTCAGCAAACTATCAGGTGCTGAAAAACGATTGCTTGGTGCACTTGCAGTATTCAGAGAACCAATGCCTTTGGAAGCATTAAGCGGCCATGATTTAGAAACAGACTTGCTTGATGATTTAGTTGAGAAGGGATTGGCTAGACAGGCTGATTCAGAAATGTATGATGTTCACGATTTGATTCGCGAATTTTTGACCCGTTCACTAGATTCTGAAACGAATGTGCAATTACATGCTAAGGCGGTAGATTGGTATCGTACACGTAGAGAACGACCCGAGGAGCAGATTGAATTCCTATTCCACCTATCTCAAGTTGGAAATTCAGGAGAATTAGGTGAAGCGCTTGCTACTACGGGAGCAGATTTAGTTCAAGCAGGCCATATGGAATTATTTTCAATCCTTGATTCTGTTGACAAAGATTCGGTAGAGGATTCGGCATGGCCAGTAATTCTTGAACTTAGAGCTAATATTCTTTCAATGCAAGGTAATTGGTCAGATGCTAAATCCCATTACAATGAAGCAATCGAAATGCTTGGTTCTAGTAAAAAGGAAGAATTGATTCGAGCACGGATTAAATCTAGTTTAGCAGATATTTCAGTTACAATTGGTGAAGCCGACGAAGCACTTGCATTACACAAAGAAGCATTGGAGTCATTCATCAAACTAAACGACCCAAGAGGGGCGGCTAGAACTTACAACAACATGGGTTACATTTACCGCCGCCAGAGAAATGACAAGAAAGCCTTGGAGGTTTACGCTAATGTGGAAGAACTTCTAAAATCTGAAGATGACCCTGAACTAGTGGAATCTCGGATAAAACTCGCTTCTGCTTTCCTTGAGATGGGGGAGAATGACAGGGCAAAAGAACATGCGTTCTTGGCTTACGATGAGACTAACGAAGGTGGCAGTGCAGCACACCAAGCAAGGGCAAGAGCAGTTTTGGGAAGATACTACTCAAAGACCGGTGACCGAGAATTAGCGTTACATCATTACACTGGTGCTTTAGATGGCCTCTCTGAAGAGAGAGATCATCACGCTGAAGTAGAAATCACTTTGTTATTAGGTGAAGTTTTGGTGGATGCAGGACGTCGTGATGAAGCGATGGAATGTTACCGTGACGCCTTAGTGTTGGCAGAATCAAATGATTTCAGGGTGCTGATTGGTGAATTATTAGCGCGCCTTGGCGAAGCGGCTCCTGACCGTAGTAGGCGTATGGAATATCTACAACGCTCGCTTACTGTGTTTAGGGAACTAGGTGCAAATGACCGAATGCGTGAGATTCAGTCCAAGGTTCACCGCGCCTTAATGGGATAATCGGATCTTAGAATCCTGGTTGATTACTAGTGATGGTTACATTGTTTCCTTCAAGTAACACCCATATTCTTTCTAAACCTGCTAATTCTATTTCTCCGCTATGGTTGGTGGCACTAGCCGAAGAGATATCTCTTGTGAATATCATAGTTCCACCTTTATCTTGCATTAATAGTCCATTATCGTCTAATACTAATCGTAATTGCAGATTTACTGCTTTAGATAACAGTAGGTCAACAGGCTCAGCATATGTGACATCACCGCCTTGTCGGCTAGCAAGATCTGCTCTTTCTACTGCTTCTGCTATGGAATCTAAATTTTCCTCCATAGCCTGCTCTAACCATACATCACCACGTTCATCCTGAAGTTCCCAAGTCCAAATACTGAACACCGATAGGAATGATAGTCCAAGCAAGAAAGTTAACACATAGCCTAACTCAGTGGCTGCTGCAACAGTGTCGCGCATGAATTCTGAGTTGCGTCTCAAATAATCAACTCCGTATTGATAGATATTTGACTCAATTGCAGATTGAACATTATCGGTTCACCAGACGCATGGTAAACCGCCTCAGGGCTAGAATGCGTCAATTGTACCCAGCCAACATAATCATCGAGAAGATCAATGCGGCCTGGGAATGTCAACCAGTCTGCGCTGAAAGCTAATTCTTGTGACGACTCAGCAGCGATTGCTGCCCCATAAGGTCCATCCCATCCTCGTCTTATTTCGTGTGCTTGTACAGAAACTAACTGAACTCTTTGATCTAATGAAACTGTAAGAGCGACTTGGCTATTTCCGATAGAAGAACTATCTGCAGGCATGGTGAGAGGTATCGTAACTGCTAATCTTGGGCCGGGACCTTCTCGTGCAGGTGGGAGGACTAGGACATCGGCTTGATACTCTGGGTGATTGGTACCAACAAACCCTCCGCGGTAACCAATTTCCATTCCGGAAACCGAACTTTGGAATTCATAGTTTAGGCGAGGTAAATGTGCACCCCAAGCAGCTGCTAAAGTGTCATGCGGCGCACCATTTTGAGGTCCCAATAGAGTAACTTCTACTCCCAAGGGGTGTGACCCATCCTTCCATGCGTCCTTCACAATAGCGGTGCTGTAGTGAGAAAAATCATCCCAAGGAAGGTTTAGTTCAACCCATCCTGAAGCCCAGTATCCAATTGGTAAGCATCTTTGCTCTCCATCTTGGCGGATTTCCATCATACCATCATCTCCGGCTACAGAAATAATTCTGAATGGTGCGTCATTGAGTATATCTGTTGAGTTAACCGCAGTTCTCACTAAGTTTGAAGCCGTTGGAGAAAGAGTTGCTAATTGGCTACCAGTAGAATCATTCACAGTGATGTGAGGAGATTGACCTGCTTCAAGGTCTGCAATCAAGGTTAGAGATGTTTCAGGGCTGGCTTTCTGAATGAGAACACTTTCATCAGACGCTGATGTTGGTGTTGTATACGAATGTTCTAGGCCACTTGAGCGTCCAGTATCAGTGGCAGGAATCATCTCAAGAGAACCTGTGCGATATGAGTTACTCGCATCTTCTGCAAGCCAATGAATTTGAACTGGTCCTGTGGATTGAATCTGTGATGATACCGCTGGCCATGAAATACGCATTGAACTCTGAGCAGAAATGGTGTTGAACAATCCATCAATCTGAACAGCGATTGATGTTGTTTCGGGATTTTCAATTAGAATACTTCCCGC
>CBFHYB010000029.1:0-3629 GCA_965659915.1 Candidatus Thalassarchaeaceae archaeon | reverse complement strand
GCGGCTGGTAGCGTGTGACTAATTCCCAATCCGCTGCCCCCATCATCAGGCCACACTGTTGCACCTGTGCCGCTTCCCCAAACCATCATCAATCTTGCAGGACTGCTAGAATGAACAGTCATCACGTCTCCTGCTAATGTGGTGAAATCACCATTCCAAGTTGCAGGTGAACCGGTACTAGTAGCAGTACCGGAGTTTGAATTCGAATCCCAACTAATGGTGGTTAAATCAGAACTGACAAGATGAAGGCTAACGGAGCCCGTTGGCATTGGAATTGTCCATGCCCTTCCTTTTCCATCTGAAGGGTTGGCTAGGTCAGGTTCAACCATCGTAACACCTCCAGTTCCTCGTAAGAATATGACTTTCAACGGTCCATCAGATTGTAACCAACTTTCTCCAGTTGATGCGGTTGACAACACTGAGCCAGGAATTAGAGAATAAGTACTGCTAGAAGCACCAGATGTGTATTTGACAGTTGTCTCATAGAGTGGTTGTTGAAGGCTGGTCGCTGGTGTGGCAAGAATTGTGCCACTAATGTTTGGAATCCTGTAATTCCAAGTAGCATCCTTATTCGCCCTAAGGTCTGAAAAACAAGCGGCAGAAACTTCACTTTCCGAATATCGAATTCTAGTTTTGTCATCTAAATCAAGTAAACCATCAAGACGAAAACTACCGCCATCAACGAAGGCAACCGAGTACCATGTACCCCCGTGCGCTAAGTTCCAACCCAATTCTCCTGTGTGTGGTCTGAGTTGTAAAGTTGCAGAATCACCTGGTAATCCATTTTCAGAGATTCTGACAGTCTCAGCCGCTAAGTCCTCCATCTGTCCTGCCATTGCTTGTCTTTCAACTGAGCCGTGTTTTTCATTGATTAGAGGAGTGATAGTAACCATCATCCCTGATATAATTCCAAGTACGCCAGCAAACAACAACACTGTTGCGATTGCCGCAGAAACCGCTTCATCGTTGAACCTGCGGCGCATCAGTATACCTCCACTGATTGCAATGTGACAACAAATTGGAACGGCACATCCCCAGGTAGAACGGTTATTCCGTCAAGCCCTGAGATACGTTCATGTGGCCCAAATCCTTGATATTCGTTTATTGATCCACCTGCTAGATATAGAGCATAATCACCAGTCCAGTGATGAATATATTGTGGGGATATTGAAGGGTCTCCGGCGATTTCAACTTCGACGATTAGATTTCGTGCTTCGCCGTCAAATAGTTCTTGCTCGCCTTTCGAATCAAGGTGCACATTGGTCATGTGTCGGCTTGCAGAAGCGCTAATATCAAGGTCAAGAAGGATTAGCGAGACTCTTGGGGTTCCATCAAGTAACAAATCGGTTTTGAAACGGGGGAATTGCTTGACTGCAACTGGATGATTTGGCAATTTCTCAATTCTTGCTCCATTTACCAAATCAACTGAAAATTCCCCATCGGTCAATACATTGTTGAGGCGGATTCCATCAATCGTAATCTCTAGGAAACGATGCGATATGGTTCCATGGATATCCTCTACTTCAATGACAACATTGCCAATTAAGCCTGAAACGGTGAAATCGTTTGTGCTATTTGTCATAGTAAATGTCTGTGTTGAAATTGAATCGGTGACTCTTACAATTGATGCTGTACGATTTAGGCTAGAGACTGTGAGCAAGTCACCATCCAGGGTGACTAATGTCCGATCACTACCACCTAGGTCTGCTTGAATTTTCCATATTTCAGCATCTTGTAATGGGTCCATTGACCGAGAAAGTTGAGCATTTTGTTGCACTAAACCACTTCCTTCTGGGCTTTGGGCAGCAATTAAAATTCGGTCATTTAACTGAGTCGCCGCTACTGTACCAGATGACCATTCGCGATTGTCGCTGATATCTTCGAGAAATGGAGCAAGTAGAACAAACACACTACCAATTACAGTGACAACCATGGCTAACAGCATAGTAACTCCAAGGATTTCGCTAACCGCATCCTCGTTATGGCTCCCGCTCCGCCTCACAGATGTGACTAAACCTCCCTGTTCTTATGGGTTCGCTGTGTGAAACATCGCCGTAGGCGATATTTCTGACTAAGGTCTACCCCGAAATCAAATATCACTCATGCCGATGGCAGCAGAATGAATTTGTGTGATATCAACCAATCATTCTGATTCAAACAAGCAAGATGTAATCTCTGTTCTAATCTACTTGCTTTTCCAGTTTTCAAATAGCGATTTTTTCGGACTCTGCCTGGCCCAAATAATGGGCGAATTCCGGGCCTTCTTGGGTACTTATTGAGATGTCACCTGTGAACACTTCATCAATCTCCATTAGGACCTCACTTTCAGCTAAATGTGGGGCATTGTTTTGAACACTTAAGTGGCTCAAAACAATACTTCGAGTATGGTCTCCTACAACATTCGATAACAGGTCCGCAGTTTGCCGATTAGACAAGTGCCCACCGCGTCCAGCAATTCGTTGTTTAAGGCGTTCTGGGTAGGGGCCGTTCCACAACCGATCAGAATCATAATTTGCCTCTATGGAAATGTGTACACATTCAGCCATATGGCGGACTAATTCATCGTTCCAAGAACCAAGGTCCGTTACTACTGCAGCTCGCTCTCCGCGGTGGGATGCAATGAACCCCACATTATCGGCTCCATCATGATTAACAGACACTGGGAGAATACTCAAATCACTTCCAACATCAATGCGTGTCAAGGGCTCAAATAAGTGGCATTCATTTACTGGATCCATACCTAATTTAGCACAAGTTTCAAAGTTAGCCCAAATTTTTGTCCCCCATCGTTTTTGGGTAATGGCGGCACCCCTTGCATGGTCAATATGGTGGTGGCTAATTAGAATAGCATCGAGTTCTTTTGGAGATAGTTCCAAGAGTTCTAGGCGTTTCTCAATTTGTTTACCAGAAAATCCACAATCAAGTAGGATTTTTGTCTCATCAGTGGCGATTAGGGTGGCGTTTCCACCAGAGCCTGAACCAAGGTGAGTGATTGAGAGGGTCATCCAAATGGGGGCGGAGCGCGGTCACCCCTTGAAGGAGCCCCCTGAACTCAGTCAAATACTAGGTTTTGATATCCCTATGATTAGTAGCCATCGGGCTAAGATTTTGTTTGGCTATACTGTATATTTTCTACTTTGTTCTATTGATTTTGTTGATTTCAAAAAAATATGAAAATACTGACTTGAGGTGGTTTTTCGCAGCATACCACAAACGCTTGTATGAACTGTGCTCCATCAGCATCATAAGGAAACCCGTAGGGTTCTCTCGTGAACAGCGGACGCTGTAGGTGAGCCCATGCGCAGAAAACAGACAGTTCTCTTCATCACTTTGCTATTATTAGGAAGCCTTGCATTCGTCTCAATGTCAAGGCCATCTTCAGAGGTTGATTCAGTTCACCCTGATGACACGACAGGTGAAGGCCCACCAATAACTGACACCGATAAAGACAAGATTCCAGACTTACACGAGCAAATGTATAGTGTTGATAGAAACATAACATTAGATGATGTGGTTTACACAATAAGTGGACTTGATTACGAAAATGCTTCTGATAACGAATCTGACTTTGATAATGATGGACTAAATTCTCTTGAAGAATATTGTTGGCCTTACGATTTAGAACACTG
>CBFHYB010000028.1:0-16498 GCA_965659915.1 Candidatus Thalassarchaeaceae archaeon | reverse complement strand
CCAGTTTATTCACTAAGATAATCAAAGGAGAAATCCCAGCATCGTTCATTGCTAAGCATGAGTCATGGGTTGCATTCCTTGACATTAATCCACGGGCAGAAGGTCACACTCTCGTAGTACCTGTAGAGCAAAAGCAGAGGATTAGGGATTTGAGTAAAGAGAGCCAACACTCTTTGATGGAAGGTGTGGCAATGGTTTCAGAAAAGTTATGCAATCACTTTGGTACATCAGATTGCACAATTGTAGTTCATGATGGGCCAGCAGCAGGACAAGAGATTCCACATGTACACATTCATGTCATCCCCAGAAGTCACGGGGATGGCGGTAAAAGTGCATTAGCCATGTTTCCCAACACGCCTCCGCCCGGTTCAGTAGAGCCAGATTTTTCTACCTTGGCAAAACTTGCAGATGAATTATCTTCAGATTAGATATCCGACGAATTGATGGTTTGATGCCGTCTCCGAAGGACTATGGAAGAGGAAGTTGACAACCGCGGTGACGAATTACCCCCTCTTACAAAGCGTTCAAGCAATGTTAATCTTGAGCGTATTTTGAAATTACACAAACCGGACTTTTCCGATGCCCATCTTACAACTACTGGTTTTTGGCCAGTAATTCGTACGATGATGCGTTATGGACACGATCATGTGATGAGTAGAACTTGGTATCATTATCATGGTGAAGACCCCAATGATGGCCCAGGGGTACTTGCAGTTGCATGGCACACTGCGGGTTTGATAGACCCACTTTTGATAGTTCTAAAAATAAACAAACCATATGTTTTCGCGGGCCGACAAGACATCTTAACAGGACCAATCATTGGTTGGTGGGGAAGAAGAATGGGTGTCCAACCATTGCTTCGCCAAGCAGAGAGATTGAGAGGATTTGTTGATGATGAAACAGCGACCCGAGTTAATTCCTCGAGTATGTTGACGGTAGCATCAAAACTTGCACATGGTCAAGCATCAATATTGTTACCAGAAGGCCATTCTCATAGTGAGTGGTATATTCAACGTTTGCGAACAGGACCGGTTCGTTCAGCCCTCAACGCAGCATCCCTTGCAAGAGAAATTGGCAATGATGTCCCTGTTATTTTACCAGTAGGTCTTACTTTCCGTGACCCTCACGCTTGGTTTTCAGATGCATCAGTTGAATTTGGTGAACCGATTCAACTCCCTGAACTCCCTGATAAAAATCACGGTGCGAAATTAC
This sequence comes from Candidatus Thalassarchaeaceae archaeon, assembly GCA_965659915.1. GTDB lineage: Archaea > Thermoplasmatota > Poseidoniia > Poseidoniales > Thalassarchaeaceae > MGIIb-Q1. Next base: position 15,286 of record CBFHYB010000028.1, on the reverse strand, counting down.
TCGCAGGTGAATGGGTTGAACCAGACAAAGAAACAACCATCGCGGTTCGAAACGAGATGCGGGATAGGTTAGGTTCCTTAACACCAGATGCACCAGATATTGATACTTGGAGAGCGTGGTTGTTGCTTGGCCACATTGCTGCTAAATCAGATGGGAAGCGTTTGACTACGTGGCAACAAGAAGTATTGCACGGGCGCGCAATCCGTGACCGAATGCGCGGTTCGTCAAACAAAGTATGGCAAGGTCCAGAAGGGTGTGGCGAAGAGGATTTAGCATCCACTTCAAAAATAACAGAGAAGGCACGTAAAACTGCTAAAACACTCCATGATATGAAACTGGACGCCCGCGCATATCACCCCGACTCCGCCAAATTAAACTGGAAAAATATAGTATTGGCATTGGTTCTCATACCTTTGATTGCTGTTGCGTTACCATTCACAATTCTTGGTAATGGTATTCAGGCTACTGTTGGTTTCATGATTGCGAAGTTCAATAGTGAGGCTGTAGATAAGAGAACAACATTCCATATGATGACAATGATGCTTGGTACAGTTCTAATTCGTCCACTAATTCATATTGGTACAGCTTTGTTGTTATTGAAGGCAGGTTATTTCCCCGAATATTCTGCTTTTATTACGGCGCCAATTCTCATCATCGTTCTTTGGTTCATCACAGATATGAGTACGTTTTTGTGTAGGTGTTTTCTTCGTACTTCTTGTGACATTAGAAGAAATATCCGCACCCATTCTTCATCTCGCTCCAAGGGTTGGGATTCTCTTAGTGCAGAATTCGAGGAGTTATCAGAGATGCTCGGTGTGCTCAAATAGTGCGCCATCCTCACGACACTTATGAGTGGTGATTACGAGGCCAATATACGTGATTGGCTAATCAGTGAAGGTCTTGAAGTCAGAGAGCGACCAGACCAGCGCGCTGATTTCCATTTAATGGTGCGTTATCCACCAACACCGCACGGTCATGTATTCAATATAGCATCACCAAAACAGCGGAACTTAGTAGTTGTTTCAACAGTCACACAAGTAGACGCAGGCCAGCAAGATGCTATGTCTAAGAGAAGTGAAGAAGACGATTCAGGCTGGGAGGGTTGGCTACACGAAAGTCGCCTCAACCTAACAAAAAGTGGGGTTGATTGGGTCCTCCATGTTCGTAATTCTACAGAAAGCCCACCGGGTCCTCTTCAGGCATTTAATCTAAGTAAACCAATTTGGACAGATGGTTTGAGTCAGAATGAATTGATGCAAACGCTCCGTCATTTGTGGCTGACAAAACTCGCTTTAATTCATGAAATAAAGTATTCTTTTGGTCCAGGTGTTGGTAAACCAGGGCCTGTTGATGATTGGCAACAACAACAAGGGGTACAACAATTGCCCCCGCAACGAGATGCCGAAGTTTCTACCGATGAATCCGGCTCATTTGGTTCTGGATTTGACCCTTCTGAATGGCAATGAAAGATGAAAAATAGGTAGTTTAATCTGCTGATTTTCTGATTGATTTAATGCCAGAAAATAAAAATTGAATTTTGACCGCAAAGCGTCGCGGTTAAGTACCAAATCAATGACATTCGAACGAACGCAGTAGTGATACTGAAGGAGTCGATTAGAATGAATGACACAAATAAGAGTATGATGATGGTTTTGCTGATGGTGATGAGCAGCCTTTTGGCAGGATATACCCCAGCAATAGGAGATGCAGAAGCAGCCCAAGTAGTCATCACAGATGCAGTACAAGTGGTCGATGGTGGCCAAGTGAATGATAGGATGGCAGCGGTTGATTCAGATGGTGATGGTAATATCCACATTGTTTGGAGTAGAAACACCCAACATTTGTTTTACACAATGTTAGATGCAAGAGCGCAAACAGTGATTTCTGCTACCCAGATATCCAATACTGGTGCACACCGTTCATGGAATCCAGATATTGCGGTAGATGACAGTGGAATGGTGCATGTTACATGGACGAATACCGCTGGACAACATTCAATCATGTACACACTTTTGGATCCTTCATTCCATCCTCAAGATGGTTCACCAGGTGATGATTCAACACTTTCAATGGTTGATGATTTCATAGTTAGTCAACGGAATCAAGACAGAGGATGGCCAGCCATAGCACTCGACTCGCTTGGCTCAGTCCACATTGTTTGGCAAGATTCATACGAACAACTTGACAAATTTTACCAACAACCACAGATATACTACTCAATGCTAGATGTCGATCTCTCTACCCGAGAAGCAATCACAGCAATTGATGATACTCTACTAACTCCTATTATTGGCCACAAGGGTCACCCCGACATAGCTGTTGATGCTAACGACTTTGTTCAGATTGTATGGGATGATACACGTGGAGGAAAGGTGGAATTCGCAGCACCAATTGACACATCAGGTTCAATGTACCAAGAATGGGGAGACATGTGTACTGTGTTTTATGGTGGCCAATGGTCAAGTGGTGGTTACTTCCAAGGTATCAAACCAATGCTAACGGATGCAAATATATCTGTTTACGAAACATTGTATCTTCTTAGTGGTAACACTCCAAGTGCTGCTAGTGGCGGTTCTTGTTCTACAGCATACCAAACCGGTGGCTCTGGTGGCAATGTCCGCCCAACTGCCCTTGGATTGACTCCTGGCGATGATTCAGGCGGCATCCGTAAATTGACCGAAGTGGTCTATGGTGGCGCAGCAACTAATCTCCCTTCAGATGGTGGATACTACTCTGAATTCTGGGGGCCAGGTTCAACATGGGCTTGTTTGTCATGGAAGGATGCTGGTGGAAATGTACCAGGTAACCCACCAACACAGCGTGACCACAAATGGAATCCAAATGCAACTAAGATTGTAATGCCTATTTCCGATGAGGGACCATACGGAGGGCACCCAATTGATCAACAAGATTCACAGAGTATTAACGAAGCACACGATGCTTGTGTCCTTGCTGGTGTAACCCCGGTTCCAATGTATTCTGGTAACAACCAAGGTGTTACTTCGGCAAGTATTGACATGGCAAAATGCCCGAATGGTCAAACATCAACCGGGCCAAGAATTTGCCCTGGTTCAACAGTTCGAAATACAAATGCAGGTGGTCAAGCGCATGCGTTCCCATCTGGTGGTTCAAATTCAATGAATCTTCTAGTTGAAGCAATGATTTATCTTGCAACTAACAATTCCCGTGAAATCTATCTAACTGTACTTGACCCTCATTCACTTATCAATAACCCACCTAATTCTTGGGGGTACGGTGACGCCGGTCACTCTGTTTCAGGTAACTCATACTTTGAGAGAATCGGCCCTTCAGTTGATTCCAATGGTGTTGGTAGCCTTGTTGTAGTAAATGATACTAGAATCACTATCGATGATGCATTCAGTTTACACCCATCAATTGCCATTGATTCAAGTGGAAACACTCACATTGCTTGGATGGATGGTCGTGGTTATGGTTTTGACAAAGATGACAACTACGAAGTTTGGTACACGCGCCTAAGGCTACGTGGCTCAAGTGATTGGAATGGTGTCCCAGGTGGATTACCATCATATGGTATCAAACAAATTTACGATTATCCAATTTCTGAATTTGAAGGTAAGAACAACGTCCCGCCAGCACGACCTTGGGGCCCATCATCTTACATGCCTTCTATTCTTGCAGATGCACAAGATAACATCCATATCGCATGGTTAGAGAATTCCAATGTAACCGCTGGTGAAGAGATAATGTACACGCGTTTGAATCACACCAACGATGCATACCCAGACGGAATTCCTCTTAATTCACTAGCAACATACATTCTTGATGAATGGGAACCAACTCCAGTAACAAAGTGGGCATCTGATAAGTTAGGCCCTAATAGTGGCCGTGCACCTGAAATGGGGCAGCCACCAGCGTTTGCAAATGACCTTGGTAGCGGAGCACACATGGCTTGGTCTGATACTACAAAGTGTGACGGCTCATCAAACAACAATATGTACACAATTTGTTATACACACATTTTGACCGGTCAAGTCGATGTTTTCCTTGAAGATGGAGAAGCTGATTGGTTACACATTATTGAGCCAGGGGAAGAGACCATCTTCAATATGACAATTAACAACACAACACCCGGACCAGTTGACTTGGTTGCTGACACATATTCTTTGAATCTCAGCATGATGTGTATTGTTCCTCAAGAAATTGCTGAAGCACACGGAATTTCACAACAATGTAATTCAGGTAACTGGACAATGACGATGTTCTTTGCTAGTAACCATACAGCCATATTCCCTGACACAGATATTTACCTGAAAGGTGGAGAAGCCGAGAGAATATATCTACGCGTAAGGGCGCCATCAGTGTATCAAGCACACCATGACGAAAATTCGTATGTTACGGTTTCAGCGGTATCGCACAAAGATCCAGCCATACGTTCCGATAGATTGACTCTGACAATGATGGATGTGGTTCACGGAATACAACTTGACACCTCACACGAAAGATCTGATGTTGAGCAGGGCCAAACGGCAATTTTCTCAATTACCATAACTAACACAGGAAACGTGTTTGATAGTTTTGCCTTCTATGATCCAAACACGATTGAAGGGCAACAAGAGTGGTTACTTCCATTTGGTTGGCAAATCCGTTTCCCTCTACAAGTTTCACTTGACCCAGGCCAGTCAGTTACGAAGAATCTTGAGATTAGCGTACCAACGACGCAAGAGCCGGGAACCTTTGCGCTGTTCCTAAAGGGTTGGTCGATGGGAGAACCACGTAAGTCGGTAGCTTCGGGTTCAATGGATGTATTGGAATTGTATGTCAACGTCAGTATCCGTTCAACAGGTAATATTGTCTTTGAAATATATGATACTACGGAATATGTGTTACCTGGTGATTGTGCAAGTTATGACATTGATGTCATCAAGCATTTCCAACCGGGGTACATTATTTTCACAACACCCGGTGCACCTGCTGAAAGACCATCTGAAATTCCAGAGCATGTTTGGAGAGAAGACCATTGGACACTTACACTAGACTTCGCAAATGCACCCGGCGGTAATTCAATGGGATTGAATGAACCTAGACACTGGGGAACGATTGATTATCCATACACTGTAACAGCAGTTGTATGTGCCCCAGATAACGCAAATGCAGGACTCGGTCCTGCTTTGACAGTCAAGGCGCATTTGTCAGGTGCAAGCCGTGTTTCGGACTCAGTAATCTTGTCAACGAATGTAATTCATGTTTATGATTTAGAATCTTCAGTGGTTGATTTAGCACCACCATACGAGTATACAGTTGACCCTTCAGATGAACTTGAGGTACCTATCATCACGACTAACAATGGAAATGGCGCTGACCGCTATGATGTGCGCGTCGCACGCGTTACTGACCTAGCATCTGGTGTCGAGGTTCTGTGGGATGTAGATGTGCCAAGAGGTATACTTTCAGAATTACAACGTGGTGATTCTGAGAACATCACCGTAACAGTCAATGTACCATTAATGGTGACAGCAGGTAATTATGAAATTGTTCTAGATGTATTCAGCGAAGAATCATATCCAGATTCAGCGGGTAGACCAACACGGTTGCGAGATTCAATAACATTGGCTATTACAGTTAATGAATTCCATGATATGCAATTATTGTTAGATCCATTCGTTGAATCAGATGTCAAGACAACAGCACCTGGACGAACAGTGAGATTCAATCTCAATGTTACTAACAACGGAAATGTTCCAGATAGAGCAACTTTGCACAACCATACAATCGACCTATCTTCAGGTATATGGGATGAACGCCCAGGTATGGGGCATTTGGATAAGTGGCAGATTTCATGGGCTATAATGGATGGTCAGTTTGAAATTCCTTGCCGCCAACTTGGTGTAGGTGAAGAAGCTCCAGTCAACGAGTGTGTCCGTCATGCAGACGGAACCTGGATACTACCAGAGATGGCGTCATACTCAACAATCCCAATAGTTGCTCTTGTTAACATTAGCACAGAGGCCGCATTAGGTAATCAGGAACTTGGGCTGAAAGTCCGTTCATTCTTTGGTAACATGATGCAAGATGGTGATACCGATGACAGCGAGTCGTGGGAAGGCGAATTATTGGATACTAACGAATTAATTGTGTCCATCCGCCTGCGAGCACCAAACCTGCTCTTTGAGGATGTTACTGCAGATGTAAAGTCTGGTGATGTTGGAGATATGTTGCCAATTAGGGTACAAATCATCAATGATGGTAATGTTCATGCTACTGACATTCATGTTATTGTTTGTCAAGACCAATCAAAGGATGATGTGCGCAAGAACGGTTGTGATGAGGAGAATGTCGCTTACAGACAAGTCATCGGTGCGCTAATGCCTCCAGATGCTGCAGAACGAACAGATCCTGCGGAGATTGTTCTCCTTTATCCAGTCAAGGCTGGAAGCCACGATATTGTATTAGTGATTGACCCAGATAACATGATTGTTGAATCAAGTGAGCGTGATAACATCTTCGAGTTAGAAGGTGGGTTGAAGTCTAGTAACGGTTGGATTGACCAAGCAACAGAAACGCTTGGTGCTTGGGGTGTACCAGGAATTATCATTCTGCTAACATTGTCATTGCTTGCAGTGGCTGGATTAGTGATGCACGGACGCCGTAAAGAAGCTCTTGCAAAGGTTGCAGAACAGAGTAGCCTGTTATCCACAGACGAAATGTTTTGATTAAACATACAGCAAGCCTCTTTCCCACTTCTTGTAAGTGGGAAAGAGTGCTAATACCGAAGGCGTAATTGCATTGAGTTGCACCGTTTCCCTTTCAAACACGAAGCGTGTGTGATAATACATGAGTGAGGACATAGGCCAGAAGAATTCGCCTTGGCCCAAGCGTCTTTTAATTGCTGGAATCATCACTTTAATCCTTGGTGTAGCAGGTTTATGGAGTACATTACCATCAATTAACGATGACCTTGTCCCTGATAATTTCAACGATGCGGTTATTGAACCAGGAGCAACAGTTGAGGTAAATCTAACAGGATTACGTATTTACTCATTATTTCAAAATACCACAGAATCTAATGGGATAGATGGTTCAGTCACAGTTCTTCAAGATGGGGAGGAAATTGAACTTCGAGCTCCTTCAATGTTTTCTGGCATCGGAGAAATGGAATATGATGGCGGTAAAATCACATATTCACCAATGGGTTGGGTACAACCATCTGAAGCCACTACAATGGAATTTATTTCCCAATCTAATCAAACAATATACTTGGTAGACCAAAATAAGGTTAGTGAAGAAGCATTCACCCAACCAGTGATTCTTTCTTCTTGTTTTTCATTAGTAATTTCAGTTTGTTTGCTTCCGCTCTCACTAATCTTATTCTTCATGAGGAAGAAAGATTCAGGTAAATCACCAAACGTAACTCTCCAAACATCAGATGGCAGACAATTAAATTTGCAAATGGAGGGGCTAACTAATAGCGGCGCAGTTCTGACAACCGAACAGATTTACGCACTTGCTAGATTACAAGAGAAGGCTGGACCAGATGGTAAAATCACAGTAGATATTCAAATGCCAAGTGGCTTGGCTTCAAAATCAGTCCCACCTCCTTTTTCAGATCGACCCGATGATAACTCAGCCGATGCAGTAAAATCCTTCAAGCAAAATGTCAAAGAATCTCAACTATCAAAACAACCAATCAGCGAAGTAGACACTGAATCATCAACCACATCATCAGGGGATGAAAAGAAGTCACCAAATTGGAAGGATTGGGACGAGGGTTGATTTCTCAGTCATCAAGATTCTTTCCAACAGATCTAGCCGCTTCCACTGCTCCATCAGGTAAGAAGAACAGGTCAGGCACAGGCTCAGGGAATGTGTCATCCCAAAATCTCTGAGAGCGAGCCCAAATTTCCTGTGAACTACACCACTTTAACCACTCATCTACCCAATCACAAGTAGCAATGACTTTTTCATCCTCATTTGCATTGTCTCTTAGGACACGATTCATCATACCGATTATCACAACATTAGCAGGAATGAGCGCATAAGTTCCGAATGGGTTGCGTTCTGTGTCAACAGTTCGTTGTTCCTTCCACAAAGCCAAGAATTGGTCGTAGATGTATCCAATTGATAGAACGGAAATAAGAACACCAAATGCGATTGAGCCGAGGCCCCAATAGGTCATTGCAACTCCAAGCGTTTCTTGATTTGCATCAAACCTCCAACTAACGTATGGCCAAATAAGTAGTGTGAGTGTGGTACACCAAAACACCATAGAAATGAGTGTCTGGGATTGTTGTAATCGCCAATACTGGCGCATGAACCACTTCTTCATCATCACCATCGCCTCCGACCTATCACCTTTGATGCTTGTGTGCTTCAGTCAAGCAACCACCCGTTTTTCTGACTATCAATTCCCCGCGGGTCTCAAGTGTGTGAACCCCTCCTCACATCTTGTGGAAGCCATGTCTAGGGTACGAGCAGTGCTTGTCGGATTAGGTCACAGAACTGCTTGCTATGCCTCCTACGCACTTCAGCACCCAGAAGAAATGGAAGTCGTTGGTTTAGCTGATCCCGACAGCGATAGGTTGGCAATTTTTGCGGAAAAATATGGTGTTCCCGATGACAAATGTTTCTCTTCAAGCCAAGAATTAGCAGCAATACCAAGATTTGGAGACATTGCCATCAATGGAACGATGGATGAGGTCCATGTTGAAACAACAATCCCTCTTGTGGAAGCAGGGTACCATGTGTTGTTGGAAAAGCCAATTGCCCCCAATTCTAGTGAACTAAATTTGCTAGATGTCGCTGTTACCAGAGCTGGTGTGAAAGTTGCGATTTGCCATGTATTGAGGTATGCTCCATTCTACAATGACATTCAACAGAGGATTGTAGCGGGTGAAATAGGTGAAATTATTCATATCCATTCAACAGAAAATGTATCTTATCACCACATGGCTGTAGCATTTGTTAGAGGGAAATGGAATAAACGGGCAGTTAATCCAATTATGTTAGCAAAATGCTGTCATGATTTAGATCTAATTTGTTGGTTTAATAGTGGTATCAAACCATCTAAGATTTCATCAATGGGGGGACGCCATTTCTTCACCTCTAAGAACGCTCCAGATGGTGCAGGTGAGAATTGTTTTGATTGTGATATTGAGCGTGATTGTCAATACTCTGCAAAGCGCCATTATATCGATAATGATTGGTGGTCATTTTACGCTTTAGCAGGCGAAAAAAATTATGAGCATGGGGAAGAAATCGATAGTGAAACATCAGCACCACATATTGCTGCAACCGATTATGGGCGATGTGTTTGGAATAGTGAAAATGATGTTGCGGACCGCCAATCAGTCATTATTGAGTTTGAAAATGGTTCTCTTGCCACCCATGATTTAGTCAGTAACAGTTCTAGAGCAACCCGTAGATTACAGATTGTAGGAACTAAAGGCGAGATTTTTGGTGATATGGTTAGTGGCCAGTTTACAGTATGGAAACCAGCTGCAATTGACGGCAAAGAGTACACTAAAGAGGTCGTTGATACGGGTGTTAGTGAAGACATGCATGGTGGGGGAGACTTACGCCTTGTGAAGGACTTCCTGAGTTTAGTGAGAGGGGAGCAGCCATCTCTTGCAACTACATCATTGAGTGATTCATTGAACAGCCATAAAATTGCTTTTGCCGCTGATATTTCAATGCAAGAATCAAGAATTGTTGACTTTGATGACATATAATCACTTATTGCAGGTGGGTTTTTACAAGGTGACTGATTACACAACCTTGGGTTGAATAGTGTGGTTGACTTTGACACCGCTTTGACAATTCTTGAAAATAAAGCCCGTCGGCTAATTTTGGAGATGCTAGTTAGAGAGCCACATTACCCACTTCAATTATCAAAACATCTTGAAATTAGTCAGCAAGCTGTGATGAAACACCTGAAAGTTTTGGAAGAGGCTGGATTCGTTCAATCTGAGCAAGTAAGAAGCGATAAAGGCGGCCCTCCCAAGAAGATTTTTTCAGTTAAGCAATCATTTTCTCTGCGTTTAGATTTGGGTCCAGACTTATTTCGTTCAGATCACAGGACCCTGCCAGCGGGCGGCCCCGTGAGATTATCCTCTAGATTACCGGATTCAGCAATACCTGTTGCAGAAAAAATAGGGGGTCGAAGAAAGGTATCAGTAGCCGAGGCAATGGATTTAGTTGGGCAACTAAATGAAACTCTTGAAGCACTTGATGCACAGAGAGATGCCTTAATCGCTTTACATCAACAAGTAATGAGTAGAGTATCTTCAACAGTAGATGAGAATTTTCTTCAATACGAAGAACGTAATCTCGTTCACACTTTGTTAGAAAGACCACGTCGTCCAGTAGATTTGGATGCATGGAGTGAAACTCTTCGTCTAGAAGTACCCCGGGCAGAAGCAATCATCACTGAGGTAAGAGAGAGGATGATGTATGAAATTGCAGACGCTGATAGAACAGTAATCATTGCTGGTAAGAAATCCCAACTACCATGGTGGGCTGTTCTTGGAAGTGATGATTAGATTAGCCCTTCTTTGGCTAACTTTTCAGGTAGATATGTGTCAGTTACGAAGTCAAGACCATACTTCGCTAAAGATTGCTGCTCAGCCTTTTTACCGAGATCTAACATCATATTGATTTGGTCCTGCCACCACCCATCTGCAAACCGTGGGTCACTTAATTCCGCCTTCAAGGCTTCAATGTCCTTGCTGGATAAATCATCAGCAGGGAGGTCGTAAGCCATAATATCATCAGCAGTGATTCCGAGATATGTTGCGGATGGTGTAGCTAAATATTCAGAGATATGGGCAGTCTTAATCGCCCCATATGCAATACTAGCGAATATTCTAAACGACCAAGGGTCGCCGTCAAGGAATACAATTATTGGTAGATTCCACTCTTCATTCATCCTCTTCAAAATCCGACGAGTGGAGCGTGCAGGTTGCCCTTTAAGATGAAGCAAACCTGCTCGGTGTTCTTCGTCAAATCCGTTTTCAACTAATCTGTCAAACATACCACCTGTTTCTATTGCCATGATGAAATCTACATCATTTGCAATCAATCTTAATTTTTCAGATTCAACATTGTAAGGAACACCATATCCGGAATCACCGACATCGTCACGAGCGTTTATTGTCATCCAATCTCCTTTTCGATTCCGTTCGTTGATAGTGATGTCCCCAATCATTCTCGCACCATCTTCTTCTGGTCTAAGTTTGAAATCCTCACGCATACATTTTGTGACAATTTCAAGGTCTTCAGCAAGATTGTTACTTTCGTTTTGACTGCCAAATTTGCCATGTCCCCATGCTTCGGAAATATAGTACATCTCTCTCAGAGTTGAGGATTTACCATTGTCAATCATCTCCTCAATAAATTCAATAATATGCAAAGCTCGAAGTAATTGATTGGCAGAACGAAGTGAGGTGGCATCACGTAGTGAACGCTTTTTACCATACTTGAAAACCCCTAACCGTTTGTTAAACTCAATGTTTTTCTTTGTTCTTACAGGTAATGACATTGTTGGAGCGGTTCCTTTCATCATTTTGTTATGCATTTCTTCTGCAACCTCATGCAATGAAGCAACTACACTTTCATTCGTTTTACCTCTACTAGAATTCACTATTCATCACCCCACTCATTTTCTTCAAAAAGTTTCACTTGTCTTGTAGCGTTAGAAAGGGTATCTGCGTTTTCTTCATTATTCAAAACTTCATTATCATCCACGTGATGCGTTTCAGGGACCTCAATTTCTGTAGTTTCACTAACAACATCTTCCAAAGCGTTCTTTGATACATTATCAAGTTCACTTGATTCAACATCAATAGGATCTTCAATATTAGATTCCATCCCATTTTCAGTTACTACTGCTTCTTCTATTGCAGCCATTTCTTCTCGTCTAATTTCTTCAAGTATCTTCTCATCTAATTTCATGGCACCGATAATTTCACCGGAGCCGCGGAAGAACACATCAAATTGAGTCCAATCTCCTTTTGATAGGCCATCGATAGAGAAAGAAATTTCCAAATTTTCGCTGGGTTGTAAAATTTCAAGTTTCCATTTTCTCAAACCCTTTGCTTCACGTCGCCCTTCAAAATTTTCATCAATTAACTCAACACCCTCTCTTTCAGGCCAAGTTGCTAAGATAGTATATTGTCGAGGGCGGCTCGTGTAATTGAACAATTTAATTGAACATTTTGTGATTTTTTCAGCGCTATCCCATTCAGACATTTCTTCAGAAAATACAGCATTCATAATGTTAGTAATGACTGGTGATAAATCTGGCTCTTCTCGCCCGAGAATGGCACTAGATTTTGCGCTTATTTCAGGCAGTATCACATTAACCAATTCGAATTTTTCACGTGCTTTTTCTCTTTGCTTGCTTTTTCGCTTATGATTTCTCAAACCTCTTCCAACTTCTTGCAAAGCTAAGCGTATTTCATTAAACACTTCTTCATTATCAGATAGGGCTTCTTTTGCTTCACTAGTGAATTGGACATTGGTGCTAGCAAGATGAACTAAAATCGCCGCTGGTCCTTTAGGAACCCCTCTTCCCCCTGGGTGTTCAAGGCCGTACTTTTTCCAGTCAACACTTTCAATTGATTTTGTGAGAAGGCACCCTCCTTGTTGATACATTAGTGGAACACGATTAGCAATTCTAAGGACTTCAACAGGACTGTCTGAAGGTAGATCGGTACCAAAAATCAATCCCACCTCAACCTGAAACGGATTACCTCCAGCAACAGATGGCACACGAGTTACGGTTGACACGAATTTTGAATCAATGGCTTTTGACAAACCTTTCTTGATTAGTAAATCTTCAATTGGAGAAAGACAATCAGTAGGTGGTGCTAGTAATTTGACCTTCTTGAATGCCTCAAGCATTGCTTGTGCTTCGGGGGCTGTGATGGTGCCAGGTTTTCTTGCTTCATCAATTTCCGATCTGAATAGAATATCTCTTGCTGCACGCATTGAAACCCCTGAGAAATTATGGCGCAAAAATGAAGTCATTTTTCTTTCTGTAGAATCTCTTAGAAAACGTTGTAATGAGCCGATTTCTTGACCATGTGGGTGGGGCCTAATTTCTTTTACAGGCCGAGGTAGTATATCAGTAACTCTAGGCCAATTACCTTCATCAATTATGGCCCCCTCTTCATCGTAAACTTTCAGAGAAAGTGATGCGTGTGGATTGACTATTGAAGTCATTCTGAGATATTGGTGAACACTTTGTCTCCCGCGTTGATACTTTGCTTTCATATGTGCTTGAACCTTGACACCATGCTCAATGACTTCTCCTTCTGAATCTAACCAGTGGTTTCTCTTTCTGTTACTTGAAATTGCTTTGTTTTTCTTAGTGTCAAGTCCGATGTCAACATGAACTGCAGTCGCCTCTTCCTTGACTTTGGAAATAACATGAGTTTTTTTCCCAGTAGTTAGTTGGCTGTACATCACAACACCAGTTATACCGATTCCTTGTTGTCCCCTTGTTTGGCGAATAGTGTGAAATCTTGAGCCAAAAAGTAAACTTCCAAACACTTTGGTGATTGAATCAGGAGGAATTCCTGGGCCATTATCTTGACTAATCATTATGAGTTCGTCTGCTTTTCCTTTCACTTTTTTAATGTCAATGTGAATATCTGGGAGTAGTCGTGCTTCTTCACAAGCATCAAGAGAATTGTCAACAGATTCTTTGGCGGCAGTTATGATTGAACGATTTAGCGTATCAAAGCCAAGAAAGTGTTTATTTTTCTCAAAAAATTCGCTGATACTTGCTTGTTGCATTTTGCTACGTGTAGACGCCATGTCTCATCACCTTCCCTCCAGTCCTCCCTCGGCCGAATGACGAGGGGCTAGTTAGCGGCAAAACCCTCGACTTGCCCGACAGGTCATAAGGAGTGTGGGGGGGAGTTATCGCAAATAGTATATTTTCAATCAGATGATGAATTGGCAATGTGTTCAACTCTTGTCATTCAAACTTAGTTGAATAGACTTGGTTCCCAAGCAACAATTTTCCCAACAAAAGCGCTTGCCATTACAGTTAGTGGGCTAGCAAGGTAGAGTTTACCTGGCCCAGACCTACCTTGGAAATTACGATTAATAGCAGATACAGTCACCTGTTCAGGATTATCTGAAACTCCTGGGCCAGCACCAATACAAGCCCCACACCCCGGGTCAATCAATTTCACACCCACTTGAATGAACATGTCATTCCAACCCATTCTCTCTGAATATTCTTTGACGGCTTTTGAGCCAAACTGAATGTAGCATTCAACTCCATCAGGAATAGTCAGTCCTGCTTCTAGAGCAGCCTCAACAACTTCGGCGTAGTATTGGAAATCATCTGCTTTACCAGCAGTGCATGAACCAGCATACGCAATATCAATTGCAACATCGCCAATATCAGAAATATTCACACCGTTTGTTGGATCCGATGGGATTCCTTCGTCAGGGTTACCCGGATGAGCAACCATTGGTACAATTTCAGAGAGGTTGATTGTGTACACCCCTCCATCATAATGTGCACCTTCATCAGGGAGTACGAAAGCAGCACGAATTTCATCTTCACTGAGGTTATTTCGGCGTTTCATCAACCATTCAACAGTAACATCATCTGGCTCACATATCCCTGTTTTAGCACTACACTCAGTGGCCATATTACAGAGAGTTGCTCGTTCATCCATAGATAGGCTGGCTAACCCCGGCCCTCCAAACTCCATTGATCGGTCTAGAGTTTCTGAGGTGCTTGCGTATTCCAATAAAATGTGTAGAATCACATCTTTTGCAGTACAACCCGGATTGAGTTCACCCTCTAATTCAAAGCGGATAGATTCGGGTACATTCACGAATGCAAATTGATTGTAGGCGAGGTTTGCATATTCTGTTGAGCCGACACCATAAGTCAGTGCGTTAGAAGCACCACCCATGCAGGTGTGGCTATCAGTTGCTTGAATGAAATCCCCAACATCAATAAATTCCTCCCTAGCAACTTGGTGACAAATTCCCGGACTAACACCATCTTTTGCTGAATAATCTCTAACCCCAGTGTGTTGTTGGAATAGATTTTGCATATCCCGTAGTGTCTGTATTTTTTCTGCGAATGGACCAAACCGTGGAACACCAGTTGCATAGAGCAAGTGGTCTTCAAAAACAGCGAATTTATTTGGGTCCGGTAGAGAGTAGTTTTCTCCATATTCATGTTTCAAGAATTCGTGTACTTGTGCAGTTGTAAACTCATGAGAGTATCCACCATTCACAGCAGCTAGTACTGCATTATGTGGTTCTACACAAGTAG
>CBFHYB010000027.1:10406-16676 GCA_965659915.1 Candidatus Thalassarchaeaceae archaeon | reverse complement strand
CCGAGGTTCAGAAACGCAACCGGAATCCAGTAATCCCACATTGGGAAGGAGAGGTTGGTTTGTGCACTGATTTTTTCCAATTAGCAGCCCTTTCATTCGCTGAAACTGAACAAATTGAAGTGGGTTCCGCAGTACTTTCAATTCTAGCTAATGGTGGCCCAATAGCAGTTGCTGAAAGAGTCGGTAATTTTTGTGCGCTACAAGAATTAAGAGGTGACTCAAGGAAATTACACATTGGTTATTCTGCTGGAAGATTCCAATTTATGGCATCACCATACGGTGTAATCCCTCGTGATGCAGTTGAGGAGGTAGCATGGCCTGCTCTACGCGGTCAAATCTTTTGGGAAGCGAGTGAAATATTCCTACGCTTGCTAAACGGTGAAGCGTTCTCATCAGATTCAGTACGAAAAACAACTCTCAATAGAGGAAACTTTCGCAGTGATGAAGATTGGCAAGCAGTACAAGAAGTGGCAATTGATGTCAGAGGGTTGACTAAGCATCCTCAAGAAATTGAAATACCACGCCACTACCAATTTGAAGAAATCAAAAGTATCCCACAAAATTGGAATCGAGACCTTCTCTCACTAACTCTTGGAAGTCATGAACCGGCTTTACAAATTGAAACTAACAAGTATCGCCCAGTACAGGTTTTCAACCTATCAATAACTGCTCCTGAACTCATTGAAGCAACTCATGAAAGAATGACTGAATCCTACCACGAAAGTGGAGGAGCGTGGCAAAGACATATGATGCCAAGGACTGTCATGGTATTCTTGAATAATGAAGAAGGACTCACTCCAGAAAAGCGGTCATCTGCTGCAAAAAAAGAGGCAAAGGCCACTCTTGACTCATACTGGAATGCTCTTGAGGGAACTATTGATCCTGCAAAAGTTTCCAAAGCGGCAGATAACGCTGTTATTGGAAACGCCGAAGAAGTTGCCGCCCAAATTGTTGAAAGATTCCACCCCGACGACCGACTAATGCTGTGGTTCGACTTCTTCCGTCACGACTCCGCGCGAGTTCAGCGTGATATGGCTGCATTCATCAATGAAGTCGCACCCTTAGTAAATGGAGATGAGTGACTTGACCGAACACAACCCCTCATCCGTTTCCCCTGGCAGGCCCGGTTCAGGTGTCTACCCAACTAACCCTCTTGGAGAAATTCACGATGGAATCCCTACTGGACGAGATGTAGAATGGGAGCCACTTGTTGATTTCCGTCGCAACGATGTTTCTGAAAACACAATTCACGGTGCAGTTGCTTGGGCTCATGGAAACGAGGTAATCCACTCTTTTGGAGGGAATGTCCTTTGTTATGGGCGATCAATGATGAAACCCCTATTGATGAAAACATTCGTTGATGTGCTTGATGGTGAACTCACTAGCGAGCAAAAAGCAATCGCGTGTTCGTCTCACAACGGTGATACCGAACACGTTGCTGCAGCACAATCAATCCTCAATGAATCTGAATGGGGATTGATGCAGTGTCCATTAGATGTGCCTTTGATTCAATTCGGACGACAAGTCCGACGCCCACGGCGCTGGTTCCATACTTGTTCAGGGGAACATGCTGCCATCCTCAAAGCACTTCGCTTGAAAGGAATAAATCGAGCTGGTTACACTCTACCACAATCAGAATGGTTTCCACTTTTCATTGATGTTCTCAGAGGTTTCCTTGGGCAACCGGATTGGAATCCTTTGCGAGTAGCAAAAGACGGATGTGGTTTACCAACGGTTTCCAATACTGTCAACGAATTATCGGTAATGTTTGCTGGCTTAGCGGCTACAAAGGATGACGATTGGATATGGGAATCAATGTGCAACCACCCAGACCTTGTAGGTGGATTCAATCGTCTTGATTCAACCATCCTAAAATGCGGGGAAGGAAAAGTATTGGCAAAGGAAGGTGCTGACGGACTTTTAGGGCTCTCAGTGATCCATCCAAAATATCCGAAGGGATTGGGGATTACAATAAAAATCGCTCACGGTTGGAACGCACAAGCAACTTGGTATGTTGCTAGGGCTGTTCTTGGTGTACTCGGAATTGAGTTGAGAAATCCATATCCTCTACTTCGGCAAAAAGCGTTTATCGTACCCGGTGTTGTACCTCCGAATCTCCTCAAAAACCTCGAAACGGTGGTTACTTGGGATGAATGGGACCCGGATAGTGACCGATGGTACTACGACTGGCGCCAATACTCAGCAATGTCAAACCATGTAGGACAGTCAGAGGAACAGAATCCAAACTGAGGTAAAAAAATGGATGAAGAGTGCTGTGATTCCGGATGCAAACCCTGTGTTTTGGACCCAGAAGATGGTGATATCCCAGACTTACTGAACTACATCTCCGGTGAGTTTCGCCCTGCACAGTGTGAAGAATGGCTGAACGACCTCTCCCCAGCAAACGGCATGAGAATTGCTAGGGTTCCTAAATCAAATGTTGATGATATTAACTCGGCCGTAAATGCTGCCCGTGATGCCTTACCTGAATGGTCATCTCTGAGTCACGCTAGTAGAGCTAATTGGCTGGACAAAATTGCTGATGCCTTAGAAGAACGAGGTGAAGAAGTAGCACAACTGGAATCACTTGACACTGGGAAACCAATTTCTTTGGCACGCAATGTTGACGCTGCTCGCTCAGTTGCCAACTTCCGTTTCTTTGCTGACGAAGTGAGAAATTTCACTGCTGAAACTTTTGATATGGAAAATGCCACCAACCATGTTGTCTACAAGCCGGTTGGTGTTGCAGGTTTGATTACTCCTTGGAATCTCCCTCTCTATCTGTTGAGTTGGAAGGTTGCGCCAGCATTAGCAATGGGTAATACAGTTGTAGCCAAGCCATCCGAAATGACACCAATGACAGCAAGTTTGCTAGCAGAAATCATTGATGATGTTGGACTTCCGTCTGGCGTCTTTAATCTCGTTCATGGACATGGTGAAGAAACCGGAGCCGCCCTTACTAGCCACTCAGGAGTTGACCTCATATCCTTCACAGGAGGAACTGCAACTGGCGCCAAAGTCGCATCTGCAGCAGCATCTTCTTTCAAAAAATTAAGTCTTGAACTAGGTGGCAAAAATGCCACCATTGTATGTGCTGATGCTGATATGGAAAAAACCGTTGCAGGTGTAGTAAGAGCCGGATTTTTAAATCAAGGACAGGTCTGCCTTTGTGGTTCAAGAATCCTAATTGAAGAGAGCATTTACGATGATTTTGTCAGCCGATTCCTCGCTGCTGTAGAAGCGATGAAAATTGGTGACCCAGCAGACCCTGAAACAGACCTTGGGGCTCTCATTTCAGCGGACCACCTCAACAAAGTCAGTGGTTACATTTCTCTAGCCGAAGAAGAAGGTGGAGTTATCCTAACTGGGGGAAATACACCTGAAGGAATCCCAGAGCAATTTGAGAATGGTAACTGGCTCTCACCTACAGTAATAGATGGCCTATCACCAAACAGTAGATGTGCTACTGAGGAAATTTTCGGGCCGGTTGTAAGCATCCACGCATTTAGTGATGAGATGGAGGCAATTGAAATCGCAAACGCAACACAATATGGCCTAGCAGGAAGTGTGTGGACTTCTGATCTAGAAAAGGGCAGGAGAATCGCTGAGGAAATAGATACCGGAATGGTTTGGGTGAACACTTGGCTTCACCGTGACTTACGCACCCCATTTGGAGGGGTTAAACACTCAGGTGTTGGTAGAGAAGGAGGACGTTGGAGCCTGTCTTTTTACTCACACGCGGTTAACATATGCATACACAATGACTGAAATGAATATGTCAAACATTTCCCCCTAAAGCCAAAAAGGATTGATTATCTAACTTCTCAACATGAATCCGGACACAGGCTCTATAAGAGCCTGTTAGTCGGGCACCCATGAGTCCCACCTCACCTAAGGATATCCTTGACTTCGTCTACAGAGAAGTTGAGAATATTTCGGACACTCTTGAACGTAAACTGGGGATTATATCGGTCATTATTATCTCTCTTTCGGCTATGCTAGGGTCAGGACTATTCGTCCTTCCAGCATTAGCAATGTTTGACTTAGGTGGGCCAGGTATTTGGGCGGCATATTTAATCGCTGCTTTGGTAGTCCTCCCTGGTGCATTGTCAAAGGCAGAGTTAGCCACAGCCATGCCAAAATCAGGTGGTTCATATGTATACATTGAGCGAACATATGGTCCTATGCTGGGCACCATTACAGGATTGGGGTTATGGGCCACATTTCTTCTCAAAGCTGCGTTCGCATTGATAGGTTTCTCTGCTTATCTGTGGGTGATTGAACCTCTGATTGGATTTTCTATCAACATTGAATTCGCTGCTTTAACTCTATTACTGATATTAGTTATAGTCAACATAGTTGGTGTTCAAATCATTAAAAAAATTCAGGCACCTATCGTCTTATCCTCCGTTCTTTTTCTAATTGGTATATCTATATGGGCAGCTCTCACAGCAGAACCGGATTGGTCTAGGCCAATCTCAGAAGGGGCCTTTGGTGATAGTTGGCGGTCACTTGCAGAAACTTCAGCATTTGTCTTCGTTTCATATGCTGGTGTCACAAAAATCGCAGCTGTTGCAGAAGAAGTGAAAATGCCTGAAACTAACCTCCCTAAAGGCATGATTATTTCTCTCTTGATTAGCACGATTTTATACTGCGGCATTGTTTTCGTAATGATGGCCACAGTTGACTCAAATTCATTCCTCACCGATGGTCATGCAAGAGAAGATCCGATATTCGTTTTTGCAAATGTAGTTGGTGGGCCAGTAATAGGAATCGTTGCATCGATACTGGCTATTCTAACCATGACATCAATGGCCCTTGCTGGAATTATGGCTGCGTCTAGATACCCGTTTGCCATGGCTAGAGACAACCTTCTTCCACAACCCCTAGAAGATGTCCATCAAAAATTTGAGACCCCACACAGAGCAATTATTGGAACGGGACTTGCTATGGGTTTAGCGATCCTTCTATTACCAGTCCATGATGTTGCAAAGTTAGCATCTGGATTCCAAATAATGATTTTTGTGGTGATAAACTCTTGTGTGATTGTAATGCGAAATGCCTCAGATACTCATTTGTCCTACAAACCAAGATACACCTCACCTCTCTATCCCTTAACTCAAATTATTGGCATAATCAGTGGTATTGTTCTTATCTATGTCATGGGGGAGAAAGCACTAATCGGCGCTGCTGCTTGTTCACTCTTGGGATTAATCACTTACTTCACGTACGGTAAATCCCGGGCTCGCTTAACTCTAACACCTTGGAGAACTGTTCTAACCAAGTTCACTTCAGCCGACCAACATGAGCGAGAGAGATATTGGATGGTCTTCCATGGGTGCTGTAGTAGACATCACCCGAATCATTTGACTATCATCGAGTTCATACAAGCAATGAAAATTCTAGCACCTGACATTGAACCCCTTAACGCAAGAAATCTATTTCATGAAATCGACAAGAACCGAGATGGAGTAATTGATGTTGATGAATTTTTAGAATCATTTGACGCTGGAAAGATGCAAAGCGAAGAATAAACTTGGAAAATTGACCCTTGATGAATACCCTTTGATGAGTGCGTTCTTGAGGTTTGACGGTGATTAGAGAGGGGGAACCATCAAATCGGCTCTGCGAGCCGCCCCAAACATGGCAAGCCCATATTGGATCATGATGGGAATAATTCTCCTACTCACTCCAGCAATCTGCTGGATCTTCACACTCCACCGAAAGGAGATGCGCACGCCAATGTCAAAAATTGGAGATATGATTCATAATCAGAGATATTACCTCCACATTATGGGTTATGTTGTCATCATTATTTGGAAAGGAATAACTGACAAACTGAATGAACCAATCAAGTATGCAACTGGGCATTGGACTGACTGGGTGTATGCTATTGAAGGAGAACCTACATTATGGATTCAGCAAACCTTTGAGAACTCTACTCTGACAGGTTTCCTAAACTTTCACTACCTATTCATTTACCTATTCTTAATCTATGTCACTACTGTTTACTATGCCTACTCAGGTGAACGAGATATGACTGACAAAGTCACCTTGAATTACTTGTTAATTTATGCTATTGCCGTCCCATATTACTTGTTTTTCAATGTTGAAGTCACATCTTCATGGATACCGGGAATGAAAGCACTCCTCTACCATGATGGGTTGTACACTGCGTTCTATGTAAGCCACGACCCGCTAGATAATGCCGTTCCTTCACTCCATATTGCAATTCCTTTCGGCATTTTACTTCTGAACTGGATGCATTGC
>CBFHYB010000027.1:5063-10307 GCA_965659915.1 Candidatus Thalassarchaeaceae archaeon | reverse complement strand
CGTGAGCGTGGAATAAAACTCAGAGATTGGGCTCACTGGAGATACCATGTTTTTATTACCGCTAACACTGTTTTATTCATATTCACGATTCTCTATCTTGGTATACACTGGATTGTTGACATCCCACTAGGAATGATTGTAGGTGCGATTGGAGCTCTTTTCATCCACCAAATTCAACCTCGCCTTCGCAATGATTACGGAAAAGTGTTTGAAGGAATTAACCTAAAGAGATGGCGCTCTCATCTCATCGTAGAAGGTATAGTTACTATTTTGATGGTTCTAATTTTGATGAGTGCTGTAAATTATCAAGCTGACACAAATGATGAGCGAGCATCATTCAGACTAGGACCGGGGGATTCGACCTTCGAAATTGTGCAGAAATTAGATTACTACGAAACCGTTGAAATGAATATCACAAATTGGCATGAAAGTGAAACGCTACAAGTTATTCTAATTATTACTGAAAACTCTGTTGAACAAATGGAAGCAGGCGAAATCAATTGGCAAGGGTTGAGTGAAGAATGGGCAGTAATTGAAGCAGCACCTGGTGAAACTATCCAGTTTCAGGTAAACCAGCCCAAAGTTTACCACATTGCGATTTTACATCATCCTGGAAATGATGACTCCGGAATAATGGAAATCAAGGTTGACAACAATTATGTAAATTCTGACCAATCTCTGACTGGCGCATATTTGCTATCAATCCCATCACTATGGATTACTGGTTGGGTAATTCACCGGCTATGGAGAATGAAAAAGAATGGGGTGCATTGGCTAACTTCTACGCCTTCACATGCGTGGACTACAAATGGTGAAAACGAATAATTACTCGTTGTTCTAAAAATTCGGGAAATTTATAGGACGAAATGGGCCATGATCCCACCAAGAATTAATGCAACCCCGCCGCCAACTCCAAGCCAAATACCTGTTCGATAAGGTGATAATCGGTATTTTCCCCAAACTACTGTAATCAAAACCCAAACTAAAATGATAATTGGCCAACATAATAATCCGCTAAACAACAATAACATCAGACATAAATTTACAGAAATTGAGGCAGATATTACCATTTTTGCTCTGTCCCCCCACTTATCATACCAGTGAAGAGAGGATAATGTGAATAGGAATGTCAAGATGTCTCCACTGAATAGTAAGGACCCATTATCTAACCACCATTGCGGGGCATATATCCCGTTATCTAGCCACCATTGCGAATCAAAACCAATTGCCGAGTAAACATAATCCTCCCAAAGGAATTTACTCAGAAAAGCAGCAATTAATCCCAGTAAAGCAGGTTGCCATACCTGCCAACTAATCATCTGTTCTCTTGCAACAGCCTGTGTTTGTACGGCAACCGTTTCTTCATCCTTGGTTGAGGCAACATCATCACTGGCTTCAACCGCATCTGAAGCGCTGTCCGATTCGTCCTCAATTGTAGCCACTATTTGCCGGCAATAGATAGCAACCTTGATGGTTTTGGATGATGCTAACAATGATGAACAAGTTGCTCCCCCCTCGTCTTGATAGTATGGGAGAGATTGTCGCAGGTTGTATTGCCCCGCACCCCCCTCACGTGGTTTACGCTGATAATCCACCTGAGAACGAACCCCACTCAGAAGGTGGTTGGGAAACCCTAAGATGGGGATACGCAAAACTAGCAAATAAACTCAAAACACTAGACTACGATGCTTTGGTAATATTTACTCCACACTGGCAAACCTACATTGGAACCCACTTCCTTGGACTTCCTCATTTCAAGTCAAAGTCGGTTGACCCAGTATTTCCAAATCTGTTCCAATTCAACTATGACCTAGGAGTAGATGTAGAATTGTCTCGCGCCTTGCACGATGCCACTAAAGAAGCAGGCATGGTTACAATGATGATGGAAAACCAAGATTTTCGGATTGATTATGGAACCATTGTTTCCGCGCATATGCTCAACAGAGATTGGGACAAGCCAATTGTTCCTATCTCGTCAAATCGTAGCCGCCACTATTACTCTGTGGAAGTCATGAATGAGCAAGCTCGGGCACTTGGACGTGCCTGTCGCAAGGCTATTCTTGAGAGTGATAAACGAGTTGTTTTGGTTTCAACACACAGTCTTTCACATCGTCATTTTACCACTGAGCCTCCTATCCCAGAAGATATGTCAAAGCAACATATCTACAATCACAGCAACTATGTTTGGGACATGAAATTGATTGATTTAATGCGTGAAGGAAAAATGCAGGAAGTAATTGACTTGATGCCAGAATTTACTGAGCAGACAATGGCTGAAACAGATTCCGGCTCAATAAGTTGGATGATGGAGGCCTTAGGGATGCCAGATTACCCCGCAGAAATTTACGGCTATCAATCAGTAATTGGAACGGGGAATGTAGTTGCGGCATGGGATCCGAATCCTGAAACACGGGAGGTTGTTCTTTGAGTGAGTCTCCTATTTGTTTTGGTCTATATGTGCCACCGCAACCACATCCGCTTCTAGCCCCTGAACAGAATGAGGGGTGGGGGCAACTTCGTGCAGCCTTTGATACTGCACGACAGAGAATTGAAGATAGCGATGCAGATTTAATTCTCGTTTACTCAACTACGTGGCCGAGTATCATCGGCCATCAAATACAGGCACACCCGGAACCAGAATGGATTCATGTTGACGATGATTTTCATTTCCTAGGTAGTATGCCTTACAAATTCAAAATGGATACCGATTTTGCTAATGGATATAATCAAAATTGTGGCGAAAGAGGGCTTCATTCGAGAACTATTGCTTATGATGGATTTCCGATTGATACTGGCTCAGTCGTTGCCCTAAAATTACTAAATCCAGACAACCGTATTCCGGCTTGTATCGTTTCCTCAAATGTTTATTCAAACAGAGCAGAATCAATTGTCTTAGGAAAAGCCGCAAGAGATACTCTGCAGCAACAAGGAAAGAAAGCAGTGGTTGTTGTAGTTGCTACCCTTTCTAATCGCATGTTCACTGAACATATTGAACCACAAGATGACCGCATTCACAGTGCTAAGGATGAAGAGTGGAATCAGAAAATAATGGAGTTCTTTGGCCAAGGACGCTTAGAAGATTTGAGTCAACTAAGCCGCGAAATACATGGACAAATTAGAGTTCAAAAAGTGGTTGCATACAAACCAGTTTGGTGGATGGCAGCAACCATGGGACAATCAAACAACTACGATGGAGAGGTGTTAGCATACGCCGCACTCCATGGATCTGGGGGCGCGGTCATCCAACTTACTCCAACATCTGGCTCAATTGGCGACAAGGAATTCGATGAAGATGATGTTGAAATTTACTCTGGTGACAGAGATGTTCTCGATAAGGGGATGATATGATGCCAGAAGACGAGGAAGATTCGTCTTCTGATGAAGATGAGTGGCCATCCCCTGG
Organism: Candidatus Thalassarchaeaceae archaeon; assembly: GCA_965659915.1. GTDB lineage: Archaea > Thermoplasmatota > Poseidoniia > Poseidoniales > Thalassarchaeaceae > MGIIb-Q1. The sequence continues at coordinate 6,904 of CBFHYB010000027.1, read as the reverse complement.
TGAAGTCATTGATGATTTGTATGATGAATATGGTAACGCAGTGATTTCACATGCTGGTGGGGTAATAGGTGCTGCAGCGGGCGCAGTAGTTGGGGGACCAATAGGTGGTGTGGCTGGCTCAATTGTAGGTAAGAAAACTGCAAGTAAAATGATGAGTAAAGATGGACCAATTTTTTCAGAAAATGCACCAAAAGCAGTAGGTGCATACCCTCATGCAAGACGTGTTGGAAATCTAATATTTGTATCTGGAATTGGCCCTAGGCACCCTGAAACAAACGAAATTGTTGGAGGCGCGATTAAAGATGAAAATGGAAATCCAATGGATTATGATATCAAGGCTCAGACAAAGCAAGTACTAGAGAATATCAAATCTATTCTTGAAGAGGTAGAACTGTCACTTGAAGATGTAGTGGACTGTCTATGCTTTCTAGTAGACATGGAAAGAGATTTTACAGGATTTAACGAAGTCTATGGTGAATATTTCTCAGAAATAATGGCTGCAAGAACAACCGTTGCAGTTCGAGCACTACCTACACCTATTGCGGTTGAACTGAAAGTCATTGCAAAAGGCTGATGCCGGCAAATAATTCAAATGTGGCTATCCAACCAATAATATTGATGGAACAGAAGACTGAGTCCGGATTGGCTCTCCTTTTCACTGCCCCAATAGCTACTATTTCTCTTATCATCGCAACCGCATTTGGTGGTATTATTGGTTCAGCAGTTTGGATGCTCGGCAAAGTTTGGCAGATCGGATTCCCAGGGTTTTGGAGAATTAAAGTAGAGAAAAAAGAAATTTCAAAATCTCCCTGTCCTGAAGGGGGAATCAAAGAAGGAATTATTCTCGGAATTGCCATGAGTGTTGTGATGTTCATAGCATGGATTTTAGCCCAAGATAGCCTTGATAATAGCGAAATTAGAGGTTATGTTGAGCCTTTTGGTTTACTTAACCCTTGGTTATATTTTGCAGCATTTGTCTACTGGTTCACATTCAATTCATTACTTGAAGAGTACTTATTTAGATGGTTCATCTTTGAAAAGTTTGAGACTTTTGTTAGCGGTAAATGGGCAGTAGTCCTAGCCAGTTTAGCATTCACATCACATCATGTCTTTGGTAGTGCAGCAATGTTTCCATGGTGGGCAATAACACTCGCTTCGATTGGTGTTTTCACGGGTGGTGTAATGTGGTCTTGGCTCTATTTGCGTCATAGAAGTATATGGCCATCCTATGTCAGCCACGTTATTGTTGATATCACAATGTTTGGTATCGGCGCCTATATTCTGTTTGCTTGATTCCAAGCAAAACAATATTGAATTATTTTCAATCTATTTTCCAGCGTAGCAAGGCGATTGCTCCGCCTAAACCGTTGAGTTGTTGGCCTGCATCGTGGCCATCTGATGCCTGAACTAATTGCGCTCCTTTTTCATCAATTCGATTGGTGAAATCAATCCATGTTTCATCCCCAATCATCTTCTCCTCATCTCTCAGAAGTTCAGAATTGACAATTAAAGTTTCAATCGCCCCATCTTCAAGTGCCTTTGCAATAATTTCGTAACCATAAGCAACAGCACCATTTGTTGCCATCCTTTTCAGTGCTTCTTCTATCAATTCGGTTTGCTTTGCAATCGCTGTTTCTCCAAGTAGTTCAGCCGCTAAACCTTCTGCTAATACTTCATTCGCTGCTGGACGACCTCCTATATTGGTTCCAACATTGAGCATTTTCTGTTCACAGCCATTAATTCGTAATAATTTTTCAAATTGCTTGCGAGCCATACCTGGGCCACAAACAACGAGAGATGAATCTTTACTGAATAACAATGAGGATTCTTTAGCAGCCTTA
>CBFHYB010000027.1:0-4964 GCA_965659915.1 Candidatus Thalassarchaeaceae archaeon | reverse complement strand
GCAAAGAATCCATCTCTAACATCTCCTGAACTCTTCTCACGTTTACCGCCACCTCGGAGTGTGAACGTTGCTAAATCACGCATTCCATGAGATGCAATTTCGAAGAGTATAATTTCGTCATTTTCAACAACTATGATTCCTATTTTTGCACGGCCACCATCTTGCACTGCTTCGCTGAGTAACTTAACATCAGCACTATTCCATCCGTCATCAGCAGTCAATTCTAACTCGTCGCCAAGTCCAACATTATGGGTATGAAATGACCCTTTGTCAATCGGTGCTTCGGTGATCACTCCATGCAATCTTAGATTATCAGAGAATATCTGGAACTCGGAATCCTCAACTGAAATTTGAATCCACATTGGCTTTCGTTCTGCTGATTTTGCCCTACCGCCTTCTTGTGTACCTGTAGTTTGGTCGCGTCGATGAGAAACCATCGCTGCAGATTTGTTTCCCTTCACTAATTGTGAGAGCACCCAAAGGTCATCCTCATGTTGAATACGAAGTTTCATCATGTCTTCGTCTCGTTTTAGAATCTGCATCTTGCGCCCCCCATTTCACCGTATTGCATGGTTCCTATTCAACCCCTCGCGTGCAAATATGGAATGAAAGAACAAGACAATTTACTCAATGTTGCTTATGCCCCACTGGCTGCACCAGAGTAACTGTAGAATGTAACCATAGTCTGTGTATGGCCTATACCCTCAATTTTTGATAAATCATCTAATATTGAATCACCGAGGCTATCCATTTCACGAGCAACTACCTCTATGATAAAATCCCATTGACCTGTGATGATATGACAACCCACAATAAATGGTAATTTGCAAATCTCTTTAGCAACACTTCTACGATCTTCCCTTGCTTTATCACCAGCCCAATTTGCAAGTAAGAAACCATGTAGTGGGAGTCCCAATTTTTCATGAGAAATTTTGACAGTGAACTTGTCAATAATGCCACGGTCTTGAAGTCTTTTTATTCTATCATGAACTGTAACTCTAGGCATATTTAGCCTATCTGCTATACTCTTTGTGCTAGCTCTTGCATCTTCTATTAGAAGTTCAAGAATTTGTGTGTCTTTATCATCAAGTTGGCTAAAAAGCATGATTGTCGTATTGGCGGTTTATTCATATTACTTCCGTCATATAGTCGGCTTTTTCCACCATAAGCCACTCATTATCCGACACACAAGACCATTATATGGCGTATTGTTGAAGTCAAATGAACCTCTCGTAGGGCTATGGCAACAGATGAAACCGACAACAAGTTCGCAACAAAAGCAGTTCACACAGGAACCAAACATATTGAGGGTGCTGTCAACACCCCGATTTTTCAATCATCAACTTACAAATTAACTGAGGAAAGATATGCAGGTTGGGCCGCTGGCGCTCAACATACCCTTCTGTATTCACGTCTTTCAAGCGTTAATTCAGATGCCGCTACAGAGAAAATTTGTGCTATGGAAGGAGCAGAGGATGGGTTGCTATTTGCTAGTGGAATGGCAGCGATTTCAACAACTCTTCTCGGCCTTCTTTCACATGGTGATCACTGTGTAGCCGCTCCAGATGTTTATGGTGGAACTTATGGATTGATGACTGATGAATTACCAAGATTTGGTATTGAAGTTACTTTTGCCAACATGACTGACCCCTCGTCCTACGAAGCAGCCATACAAGAAAATACCAAAATTCTGTATATTGAGACACTATCAAATCCAACCTTGAAAGTAGCAGACATTCCTGCTTTTGCAGAAATTGCACAGCGTCACAATCTGTTGTTAATCATCGATAACACATTCACCACCCCGTGGGCAACTCAACCAATTGCAATGGGATGTGATTTAGTCATCCATTCAACTACCAAATACCTTGGAGGACATTCAGATATTGTTGGAGGCGCAGTTGTTGGAAACGCTGAATTAATCGCCTCTCTTTTCCATAAAAAGGTGCACTTTGGTGGTTGCCCTGACCCGCACGCTTGTTATCTTCTTGAGAGGGGGATGCGCACGCTTCACGCACGCATGCCCATACATGTTAGTAATTCAATGGAACTAGCCAAGCGATTAGAACAACACCCGAAGGTTAACACAGTAAATCACCCGATGCTTGAAGGGAATAGCCAATACCAGATTGCTCAAAAAATCATGCCAAGAGGAACGGGGATGTTGGCCTTTACTTTGCATGGAGGAGATGATGCAGCAATAAAATTCGTCAGTAGTCTTGATATCATATTCGAAGCAACTAGCCTTGGAGGTGTTGAAAGTTTGGCTGAGTGCCCGTTCAATACAAGCCACATGTTTGTACCCGAAGATGTCAGGATTGCAGCAGGTATCAATCCTGGATTTGTTAGAATGAGTATTGGAATTGAAGATGTTGAGGATCTATGGAATGACATTTCACAGGCCCTAACAAGCATCTAAAATAATTCTTCACAGACGATAATGCGGATAATTTTGCGCCGCTAAAATCTTTGGAACTTGGCATGATGTAGTGCCTATCCAAAAATACCAGTTTGGTTACCATCCTCATCGATATCCATGTCAATTGCCGCTGGCCTCCTAGGAAGTCCTGGCATGGTCATCATTGCACCACAAACAGCAACGATGAATCCAGCACCTGCATTGAGACGTAATTCCATAATTGGCAAAGTAAAGCCACTTGGGGCTCCTATTTCGTGAGCTACATGGCTGAATGAATACTGTGTTTTTGCCATGCAAACAGCCAATTTATCGTATTTCCATTTCTTTATGAGTTTGAGGTCGCGTTCTGCCTGCTTGTGCAAGTCTATTGATTCAGCACCATAAACCATTGTCGCGACACGTAACATCTTCTCAACAACACCCATTTTTTTATCAAATAATGGTTCAAAGGGTCGACCATTTGCTAGGTGGTCTTGGCAAGCTGATGATACTGCATGAGCAAGATCAATTCCACCGGCCCCACCGCGTTGATGGCCATCAAAAATAACGGCATTATCGGCACCACAATCATTAGCACATTTCAGCAATTCTTGAACCTCCGCTTCTGTATCTGTTGAGAAACGATTTACAGAGACTATTACTGGAACCATGAATCGCTTCATATTCCTGATATGACGAGATAAGTTTGTCATCGCACCACGAGAAACTGCATCCACATTTTCTTTAGTTAATTCTTCTTTTGATGGACGTTGCCCACCTGATGATGAAAAACCGCCCCCATGCAATTTCATGCTACGAATTGTGACATTGATAACTATGCAATCAGGTGGAATACCACTCGCAGCGGCCTTAATGTGAACCGCCTTTTCTGCACCCATATCAGAACCAAAACCGGCCTCAGTAACCACGTAATCAGATACTGCTAAAGCAAGGTTGTCAGCAATCAAACTGGAATTGCCATGAGCAATATTTGCAAAAGGACCCGCATGGATGAAAGCAGGGTCACCCTCTAAAGTCTGAACTAAATTTGGTAATAATGCGTTCCGCAATAAGATTGACATCGGGCCTGCAGCACCAATATCTTCGGCTTTTACTGGATTGCCATCGCGGTTTTGACCAACTACAATTTCACCGAGACGCTTGCGTAAATCTAGATAATCACTTGCTAACGCAAGAATTGCCATGACCTCGCTAGCAGCTGTGATGTCAAATCTCTCCTCACGTGCAAAACCATTCAGTGCACCTCCTAAACCAATGGCAGAATTTCTAAGTGACCGGTCATTCATGTCTAAAACTCTAGGCCAAATAATTCTAGATGGGTCTATATCCAATTTATTTCCCTGGTGAAGATGATTATCAAGAATAGCAGAACAGAGATTGTGAGCAGAAGTTACTGCATGGATATCTCCTGTGAAATGGAGATTAATATCTTCCATCGGAAGAACCTGTGAATATCCACCACCCGCAGCACCTCCTTTTATGCCAAACACTGGCCCCATTGATGGTTCTCGGATTACACAGACTGCGTTTTTGCCAATACGATTCAATCCCTGATTTAGGCCAATGGTTGTAACCGTCTTACCCTCGCCAAATGGAGTAGGGTTTACACTTGTAACCAAAATTAGTACACCCCTAGGTTTGTCACTACGATTCTTGAGCGCATCCCACGATATCTTGGCCACACCATTTCCTTGTGGACAAAGGTCTTCAACACCTAAACCTAATTTCCATGCAACCTCTTCAATTGGAATAGGATTCGCGGCGAGCGCGATTTCAAGGTCGGTTGGCATGATGGCTCGTGTTGTCAATAAGTATTCAAGTCTTCATCATTTTGTTATTCAAACTGTAATGTTTAGATGGAAGAAATCGGATTTCGGTTATCCCTTTTAGATCAATTAACAATCCTAATAATATTGTAAGAAATCAATAATATAGCCTAATGACGTAAAAGCGTGAGTCTTTTCACCAACCACGATGTGGCAAAACTGATGACGAAGGGGCCAATAGTCTGTGCCGCTGTGGCTGGTAATCCTATCAGCCACTCATTGACTCCGTTTTTGTTCAATAAAGTCGCCCAGTTATTGCAAAGCAGCGGCCACAATATCACTTTTCATGCCTGTGAAAAAATCAACCATAATTCTCTGATTGATGCACTAGCATGGGGCCACGCAAAGATGTCTGCAATCGCTAAGGAAGATGAGGGAGCAGACCCAGGGAGACGGGAAATTTGGCTTTCTATTACTAGCCCACTAAAACATCAACTTCCACTTGATTCTGGGACAGAATGGGCAATTGGTGAGCCAATGTTAGCATCGGTAAACCAAATGCGTCACGATGGGCATGTTTGGAAAGCTGCAAACACGGATGGTGCAGGTTTGTTGATGGTTGCTCGTGAATTTGGTTTTGATTTCAACTTGACAGATGATTTGGAACGCCCTTTGCTATGTATGGTGGGTGGTGGCTCAACCGCACGTGCATGCGCTGCGGCGTGGACTGAAGCAGGAGGGAAAATATGGTGGAAAGAAGGGAGGCGTAATCTATCGAA
>CBFHYB010000026.1:3680-17017 GCA_965659915.1 Candidatus Thalassarchaeaceae archaeon | reverse complement strand
TCTCCTCCATTCCTGCTGTAAATTCTGCCGAGAATAAGAAAGAAACTTCAGATTCATCATCTTGACTTGTATACATTGGAGCAACTTCTAACCAACACAAACGACCTTGATCGGTTGGAACAAGTGAACCACTTTCGTCAGTTACATACTTTCGTTCCAATAATTTAGCAATTGTAGTAGCATAAGTTGATGGGCGACCTATCCCTTGATCTTTCATGACTGTAACTAAACTATGTTGACGGTATCTCCTAGGTGGTTTTGTCTCATCTTCAATATAGGATGGGCTATCTTCATTCTTATCAATCTTCAAAGATGCTCCCTCTTCAATGCTGAAATCTGGTTCAGATGTTTTTGGATGAGATGTTGTGATGTTTTCAAACGCGGCTTCCCACCCAGGATGGGTGCGCCATGAATATGTGCCTGTCAATGTCTTTGAAAATCCTTTAACTTCAGCAACTAAAGAACGGCGTTGGTACTCAGAATTATTCATTTGACTAGCAGTAAATCGTGCCCAAATCAGTTGATAGAGTTGTAATCCATCATTACCAATTCCCTCGGGTGCAAGTACATCAGGCCTTGTTGGACGAATTGCTTCGTGCGCATCTTGAGAGCTATCATCTTGCTTACCTAGTACACCTGAACCTATGTGGTCACTGCCCCATCTTTTCTCAATCAATTCTTTGATTGTTGTACGTGCTGCCCCGCTAGTACGAGTTGAATCAGTTCGTATGTATGTGATATGCCCGGCGTTATACAATTCACTGGCAACTCTCATTGTTCTCTTAGGTGTCCAACTACCCCATCTACTACCCGCTGACTGTAATAGTGCATCGGTGGTAAAAGGTGGCTGGGCTCTCCTCGTGTATGTTGAAGATTTGTTGTTAGAAATTTCTAAATTATCTTCGGAAACCAAAGAATCGTATGCTGATTTAGCTAGAGCCTCATCATTTGTTCGGCTAGAATCAAATTTACCATCTTGATCACGCCATGCATCTTCATCATCAGATTCATGAAATCTAGCGTTGAAATTTATTCCTTGAGCATCTGCTTTAACTGCGAAGTACGGAGTTGGAACGAATGCTTCCCGTTCCAACTCTTTGTCCACTACGAATCCAAGAGTCGGTGTCTGTACCCGGCCCATTGATTTCAAACGCCACGAACGGGCAAATTTTGAAGTGCGATATCCGACTAATCTGTCCATGAATCTTCGCACCTTTGCAGCATCTACTAAATTAACGTCAATCTCAGATGCCGCTGCAATTGCTTCGTCTATTGCAGGCTTTGTGATTTCATGGAAAATAATTCGTCGGCACGGTGCAATATCACCTAGTAATTCACTAAGCCGCCAAGCGATGAATTCCCCCTCGCGGTCAGGGTCAGTTGCCAGTAAAATTTCATCAACATTTGCTTTACTAGCATCATTTTGAAGCATATCAACAGTCTTTTTCGCTCGCTCTGTAAAATCCCAAGGCGGTTGTGGTAGGCTATCTTCTTTTGACGCCCACATCGCTTTTCGAGCATCCTTGTGTTTACCTGTTGGTAAATCTTGAACGTGCCCGTTACTGGCTCGTACCAAGTAGGTCTTTCCGAGATATTTTTGTATGGTTTTGGCTTTGGCTTTTGATTCAACTATTAGCATTTTCATGGATACTCCTCCAGGCACATTTTATGCCTCCAATAATGCTGTTTATTGAAGTCGCTTCGCGTACGTGCGCTCGCGAGCGAGGAAATCGCCGATGACTAATTGTGATTGTCAACGACTCTGTCCGCATCCGAGTTCTGCCCGCCCTATCGACCCTAGATAAACAATGTTGAAGGCTGGATGATAATAACCCCGTCAGGGGAACGTAGTTCCCCAAGCCAAAGCAATAATTTTTCTTTTTTCCAAGCCGACTTCAAAATCCCGAACGACTTTGAGACTCGTCCCAAGGTTCAGTTGCGGCCGGCCCAGCACAATCAATACAACCCGGATAACCAACAGACAAAAGATCTGAAACAATTTGTTCAAATCTACGCCATACATCCTCCAATTCATTTCTACCAATTGGCACCCACACAATGTCAAGACTTTGTTCAATCCCACCTAAAACAAAAAGCGGACCATTTGGTGACTCTGCTCGTATTGTATTTTCTTCTGCCCCTAACTCAACTTTTGGTTCGTGTACTAGGCTGGGCAACTCATCACTAATTTGCAGAGACATTTTCTGCGCCTCGTAGATAATCTCAATCGGGACTATTAAACGTGCATTTTCGCACTTTAGAAGCCGACGGGCCGCTTCTCCAAGTGAGCCCGCCCTAGCCGCCATAAGCGCGCCGATGAGTCGCAACGCTTGAAGAGTGTCGGCTAAGCCGCCGTATTGAGCAGGATGGCGGAACTCGGCGTTGAAGTGCCCGGATTGGCTTTAGCAAACCCTCTGATGTTAGCAAGTGGGGTCCAAGGTGGCACCGCTGCGGCTTTACATCGAGTAGCAGCCAGTAAGTGTGGCGGGTTGGTCTCAAAGAGCATCGGCCCTGTTGCAAGAGAAATATATCCAGGACCAGTTTGTGTGGAAGCAACTGATTCAGTTGTTCTAAACGCGATGGGACTTCCTAATCCTGGTGTGGAATCATTTACTGAAATGATGTCGCAAAATGAATTTTCAAAACCAATGTTGGTTTCTTTTTTCGGCCCTGATTCGGAAACCGTTGCCGATATTGCAAAGAAAATGGAGGCCGCTGGAGCAACCGCTTTGGAATTGAATTTATCCTGCCCCCACTCCAAACCAGGAAGTCGTGCCCTAATAGTTGGACAACAACCTGAATTAATCAAAGAATATATTTCAGCCGTAAAACAGGCTGTAGGAATCCCCGTCTATGCCAAACTGACTCCGAACACCGTTCAAGTCTCTTTAGAGGCAGGAGCGGCCTTAGAAGCGGGTGCAGACGGTGTTTCCCTCATCAACACCGTGTCAGCTTTGGAAGTTGACCCCTATGCAGGACGACCTATCATCGGAAATCTCCTTTGTGGGATGTCAGGACCTGCGATTCGTCCTATCGCTCAAAGAAAGGTTGCTGAGGTAGCGCTAGCAATGCGTCGAGGTGAAATCCCCAACGCACCGATTCTAGCGATGGGTGGAATTACTACTGGACTTGATGTTGCTCGGTTCATCATGCTTGGCGCTTCAGCAGTACAAATCGGTAGTGCGCTCATTTATGGTGACGCTGATATATTCGAGGAAATAGAAGATGAATTGAATGAATTCATGGATGTGCAAGGATATGCTAATCTTGAGAGTATGCGAGGAATTGCACTTGACTCAATGGAGGGCTTGAATTGACTCTCTCGACTTCACCAAATACTCGAAGTGCAGACTTTGACCTACAAAAATTAGCAGATACATGCTGTGAAAGGATGGCAAAAGAATTTAGAAAATCAGGGGAAATCTTAGCACCTATTCCTTTGCCAATTATGGAAATCGAGCATGAAGCTGAAAGCGTAGTGACCGTTTGGCTGCAAGTTCCAGAAGAATTGGCTACTGCGTACAAAGCAGGTCAGTTCTTCATGTGTTGGAATCCTTATGATGCAGAAGGAGGGATGAGTAGAACCAATTTCAACTCTGAAAAGCCATACAGTGTAGGGGATATCAAAATTGATCGAACAGGAATTGATGAAACCACTGCTGCCGATGAAGGGATGGTAGGCAACACACTCATGGGATTCACAATCAAAGACCTGGGGCGTCAGAGTGGTGAGTTAACTCGTATGTCTAAGGGAGATTGGTTGGCTCTAAGAGGACCATTTGGAACAACTTTTCCAACACTAAAATCAGGAAGCACCCTGATTCTTGTTTCAGGAGGTATTGGATCAACCCCAATGCACATGATGGCTAAGGAAGCAAGGAATAAACTCGGGGACCGCGTGAATATCCACGCAATCATGGGTTTTAGAAATGCTAGTGAAGCCCATTACATACAACGTATGGAGGGCCTTTGTGACTCACTTACCATTACTACTGACGATGGTACACAAGGAATTCAGGGCTATCCAACGCAACCTCTTGAAGAACTACTCCAAAGGGCTGATTCCGACAATTGCACACTACTTACTTGTGGCCCTGAACCGATGATGAAACCAGTTCTTGAGATGGCTGTTACAGCAGACATTGAATGTTATGCTGCCATGGAAAGATATCTTCCCTGTGCTATTGCAGTTTGTGGTTTGTGTATGGTTGGCGACCGTTTGACTTGCCGTCAAGGTCCGGTGATGGAAGGTGGTTGGTTACTGCAGCAAAGTGACTTCGGACACCATCATGATTAGTGGTCAGATTTATTGGGTATGCGCTCACGGAGTTAAACATGGCCCTCAGCAGACGTGCCCGCTTGGGGATCATCGGGGTTTTCGTTGTTGTTTCATTAGCCTTAGTTATGGTAGGGAATGAACCAGCAATTCAGTATAGTGTTGATGAAGTCATGGATGCTCCTTCCGAATTTGATGATGACGATTTACACTTACGAGGTACAGTCGCAATCGGTTCTTTTGATTCAGTAAACCGGACTTTCCTAATCACTGGGCATTCCCACAATCTGACCATTGATGCCGCTGGAGTCGCAATTCCTCCTGCATTTGAAGAAGGCAGAGTTGTGGCAATCAAAGGTATTCTGAGTAATCACGCTGGGGAATGGACTCTAAGTGCAGATGAGATAATCACTGGTTGCCCATCCAAATACGAAGCCGAGTGAACACAGTGTCACGTACCTCAAACACTTAGCGTGAGGTTCAAATGGGCTAACCAACGCCGGTTGACTGGGCTAGGAGGGGAGTTGGCGTTCCCTCTTTCACAAATCGCAACTGGTGATCCGAAGCCCGGGGGCGGCGCAGACGAACCGTGGACGAAGCAACCGTGGACGTTGATACCTCGCCCCCAAGTGACTCAGGTTGGAAGAACGGATTCCGGAAGGAATCTGCTAACACCGCTAGCCGGGGAATCAGGTGAGGCCAGGAATGGAGCAGCCCAACCCGGAACCTTGGGTGCCTTGGGGTACCGGGGTTGAGAAGACGGAGGCATTTTCGAAAGCGGTAACGAGCGTCCACCTCGGGCGCGCCCACTTTTCATTTTCAAATATCAAAGATAACTTGGGCAACCCACCCTGGACCTTCAAATGTAGGGATGTCAGGGGCAACACCTGGAAATTCAATACCTGCTGGAACCTCAAAGAGTATGAGTTCATGGCGAGTTACTGCTTTGATTTCAACCTCTCTTTCGACCTCATCCTCATTAACAAATGAAACTTGGGAATTAAGTGATTCCTCGGTTAATTGTATTTGTAAATCAACCAACCACCTACCCTCCACTTCGCCTTGGTAAAGTACTTCTTCAAGCCATGCGACCATGGTATTATCCAAACTATTGGCCATCTCTACACACCATTCTCCTGTGTGTCTTGTAAGCCCTGACAATTCTTCTTCGCCTTTTTCAGATAGTAGGATTGACTGCATACCCAATGTAACCTCTTGGATTACTGATTCTTTTGTAGCAGCAAATGCGCGGATACCTACATCAGCAGTAGTTGGCATTATCCACCAACTCATTTCAATCCCTCATGATATCGTTTTTGTGTCAAAGTCTGGAACCTCAACGTTGAGGAATTCATCTAAATCACCTCATCGGTCTGAAATCTGGAAGTGCCATGATAATTCATCTAGCCTAGTCATCAGTTTTTTGCGATTGAGAACCACTCGACTAGTTTCTGCAGCAAGGACACACTCACAAGCAGCATTTGCTAATCGTGCACCTTCAGCAAGAGTTCGGCCTGCACCTAATGCACAAGCAAGTGCTGTTGCCGCAGCATCATGCAATCCTATGAGTTGTTGTGGAACTTCAATTAAACATGGTAAAAACAGCGGGTCCTCGTCTTTTTGATACAGGGTAGTGCCATCTTCCCCTCCCAAGACGAGCATCCCTTGCCAATCGTGTTCTTTGATGAAGTGTGCCGCAGTTGATTCAGCATCAGGAAGATTGCTACGCCTCCTTAGTAATTCTAATCCGCGTATTTCGAACAAAGCCACAGTAGCACCTACGGTCCTGTGTAACCCTGTCAGTTTCGGGTCACAGATTACAGGTACTTCTGCCGCCTTAGCTGCAGCGATGACTTCAGCGGCGCCAGCATCACTAACCACACCTTTCCCATAATCACTGAGAACAACTGCACACGAACCTGGTAAAGCAGTACAAGCAGCCTTTGTTAATTTGTCAATAACTCCTTCTGGGTATTCTTCACTTGATTCTTCGTCAAACTGTAAAATTAATTGATTACGGTCAATCAAACTTTCACGTGAACCATAAATTCTAGTTTTTGAAACTGTTTGGAGATGAGCGGCGATTCTGATATCCGAAGTATCCACCTCCTCTTCATGCAATTGCTGGGCAATGATTTGACCATTTTCGTCACCACCGAGAATACAGAAAAATCTGACATTCATCCCTAGATTCACTAATCCTCTAGCGATATGAGCAGCAGCCCCCGCACTCTCGGATTTGTTAATCACTTTTACAACTGGAACCGGTGCGAATGAATTGAGGTGATTTGCCCAACCGTGAAAGTAACGGTCAAGAATTACGTCACCCATCAAAAGAACGGGTTTTTCTTCGGGATTTACAACCATTTCGTGAAGTGATCGTAACAGGTCAATCTCGTTTTGCACTACTTCGTCTAGCACCGCGCCTACCCCTTTCAGGCCCTGCGAAAGGCCGAAGCCAAATCAACCCACCTATCTACGAATGGCGAATAATCCACTCTAATTGCACTTTTGCAATGTACTCAGAATCGAGTCCGAGGGAGCGGGCTAGGCAATCCAACATTGCTTGTTCATCATCAGAAATAAAGCCATCTTGCCAAGCAACTTCTAACACTTCTAGATAAGTGTCTATTTGTTGTTCAGGAGATTCTACACGCTCTGAGGAAACTTCAGATTCAATCTTATCAACACTATCGGGCTCAAGACCGAGATGTAAAGAAATGTCATCCAGCATCCCTCTTTCATCGGCGGTAATCTGCCCATCGTTCCAGGCACGATGTAGGACTTTACGATATAAGTCAACTGAGGGAGCGTCCTCTTCAATTTCTTGATCATGCATTGATTGGTCGTAATGATTTTCAGAATTTAGATGGCTTAACACATGAAGAAATGGAATATCGTGGCCAGCAAATTGACCCAAAGTGATTTGTCCTTCATCGGTAGAAATCTCGCGAGATGCTAATCCTTGTCTCATTGATTCAGCCGCAGAAATACCAGTAGGTGTCAGAAAGTAAACCCTGCAGCGTTGTTTTGACCCTTCAACATGACGTGTTTCAACCTCAACCAAATCCTGTGCCATCAAAGATTTCAAGGTTCTAGGAAGATGTTTCCTCGCAATCCCTACAGCACCACTAATCCCTGCTTGGGTTTGTTCGTGCTTACCCTCCCATTGGGATCGCTTCTTTGGATGCTCAAATAGATGAATTAGCACTCTTTGCTCAACGGTGAAATCGCTGAGTTTGCCTTTGCCACTCATGTCACTCAAATCCTCTGAGTAGGGCTATCCTATCAAATGTGACGGAAGGAGGGGCGATTAACTCAAGTCTGAAAGGCGCGAGGCGCGGGTATGGATAGTGGGCCGGCGAAGGGGAGGACCATTGGCCCTTGCGTGCAAAATCCCGATGGGTGGGTGCTTTCTGGACCTGCTGCGCAGAGGCTTTTTGATAAGTCGGGAATCGGGATTCCACTACCAAAAAATGAATTGTTGTTGCAAGCCTGTGAAGTCCTCTTTTGTCACCGGCATAGACATCTTGAGATGGGTGACAACTGGTTGGAAGAACAATTAGTTGAATCTGCAGAATTATTGCATGAAACCGCTGCATTGGAAGCAATGAGGGTACCTGGTGAACAGGTTGTTTTAGCACATAATGTTGCTAAAATATCTCCAAAAACAATTGTTTCAGATGGCAGTTGGGCACTACGATGGTCCCGCTCATCAAATCTCAAAACTGGTTTAGCGGCTGCTGAAGTCATTTGGGTTAGAGATTTTGAACCTATTCAGTGGAATAGCCTTTACAGTTGGGCAGATGAAGTAACTGCGTTAGGAAGAATTGCCGAAGTGCTGATTGTTGACGAAGAGATGGGTGTGACCACATACAGAGTAAATCCCGCCAACCCAACAGGTGCTCTAAGTGAAATTGAATTAGATGATCTTCTTGAATCTGAAAGTAGTTTAGTTGGTGGTAGATGGGATGGAGCCTTTATGCCGAAGGATGTTGAACTCCCAGAACAAATTGGTACACCGCTTCCTGAAGGTAAGTGGCTTGATGAAGATGAAGTCAGAATCCTAGAAGATGCAGCAGATGAAAATGGAAGTATCTCATTACTAAGAGATATTCTAGCACGGAAACTCCTCCCACGTTCAGGATTCAAATACGGAACACGCTGGAGATTATACGAACTGTCTATAGGAGAGGAACATGCTCCTTGGTTACTACAACCTGAATGGCTGGCACCGCACGACTGGGCTCAAGCTTGCTTAGCAGCAAGACTTGCTAATGGAGTACACAAAACTTGGTTATGTGGATTTCAAATTGATGATAAATGGTGCTACCTAGCCCTTCAAAGACCGCCTTCTGAAGGAAGATGGTCAGGATTCCGTCACTGATGAATTAGCAATTTATCGTTAGAAACCGTTTAGGATTTCAACCGCTGACACGATGTCACCTTGGCCCCAGAAATCTACTGCGATGAAGTTAGGAATTTGCCCCCATTCTTGAGTGCAATTATTTGCTCTTTCAACGACAACAGGAATCTGATTGGAAGCATTAGAGGCCGATTCAGACGATAAGGGGTCAGTGACGAAATGATCAAGCCAGCGTAATGAACTTGAGGCATTACCACGAGTCAATTCACAGTTGAAATATGCGGAGTCGTTGTAAGCCCAGTGAGTTTTCGCCATGTAATCCCCATCATAGTGATACCAAGAAATGTCAACCTCTGGACGGTCTTGACTGAACAAAATAACACGCTTACCGGATTCTATGAGACTCGCTAAAGATGGCCAAGGAGCCCCTAATTCTTGAGTGTGGAAATAGGGTGTAAGTAGGGTGGAATCAGATGTGTTTGCTATATCCTGAGCAGTTACATAACTCTCAAGGGTGATGATTAGGACTGCGAAAGAGTTGTTCTCAAGAAATGATACAACCTCAATAAAGGCATCCTCTAAAGGCCAATTCCCACTAATAAAACAGGGGTGCAGAGGATAATCATAACCACCGTGACAGAGCATTGATTCGTTGTTGTATTCATGGACATCGAGATTGATGACTCGGACACCACCCTGCATTTGAGCAGTGATGTTTGTTCGCTGACTGCCACTCAAAATGTTGTGATTACGATCAAAAGAGGCATGAGAATTGTGAGTTGTCGCCCAAACTGTTTCATTCACACTTCTACTACAAAGTTCGCGGAATGAATTACAAGATGGTGAGGAATTTATGTCCTCAGGGTCCCACCCATTATCTAATTCCCAACCAGTGGTGAAACCATCGCCGTCGTGGTCTAAATTTCTGTCTAATGGCTCAGGTTCAGGTTCAGGAATTATCTCATTATCAGGTATTGGTTCAGGGATTGGATCAGATGTAGCCACCTCAGAAGATTGTAAGCATCCAACAATCCCAGTGCCTAGCATGAGTATAACCATGAATAGGCTGACCACCCTTCGCATTGTCACTCCGAAGACGGTGGGTATTCTGATGTTGTCGGCTTGAATTAGATATGATACGCAACGTTGAAAGAAAATTCAACTCCTTGGTGGTTACAACAAATCATCCAAATCTGGAATTGCGTTAGGGTCATCAATTGAAACACCAACATTTGGCTGTTGAGAAGGCTGTGGACTAGGCCTCTCCGGGCCAGTAAATTCAGCCACGCCGTCAGAAATACTTTGTGGGCGTGACTCGTCACTTTCAACTTCAAGTAATTCCGACAAGTATCTTTCAGCCTGCACATTTTGCTGATTTTCTCCTTGTTGCCCCATTGTTTGTGGCTGTGCAGAAAATTGTGATTGTGGCATAGGAGATGGCCTTGCAGGGCCAGCTGTATTCAAGTGATTAATCGCTTGTTGTCTTCCTGCTTCTCGAATCTTTGATTGGGGAGATTTTCTCTTCCTCATCCCCAATAGTATTGACAATGCAATTAATCCCGACATGGTAATAATCAAATTTGCAGGATCGGAGAAGAATCGAACTAATTCCCCGCCCTGTTCAAACTGTTCAGCCGTAAGTATAACCTCAATGCTTTGCTCTAATCCTTGAGAATCACGTAAAACAATTTCACCTCTAGCGACCATCCCAGGAACTAGGAGCCCATTTGGAGATATTGTTAGATTTATCTTTGAACCATCGCCTAAATTTTGAGTTGGGGATGTGGTTGCAATTCTATCAATCGGCCCCTCTAATCTAACCTCCCAAATCTGTTGTCCTAAGCCAGTAAACTCCAATGGTACATTTACAAAACCATCATCGTCAGATGATATGTCACTCTTGAATTCAGTGTTTTCAAGACGTAATCCAATAGTATGGAAATCAATACTTACTTGTTGAGCAATTGATGAACCACAAGTAAATTCACCTGTCAAACGAGCCTCGCCACCCACTATACCAGGAGAATCCCACCGTAGGGTTCGAACTACTGATTCCCCTGCAGATAATGGAGTATTCTCAACAATTGATATGATTCTGCCATCGCTTGAATTCAGATTTGCACCCAATGTGCACGATGATGAAGCGTTCACTGAAACCAACAAATCTTCATTTTTTAATAATTGAATTGGATGGTGAGGAGGAAGTATCTCAAAACTAGGTACACCGGATGTAGATATGGTAAGAGAAAGCGAGTTAGTGTCAACGGCAGTGACCTCGACAACCCAATTGACTTGACGGCCATAGTGGTCTATCAAAATACGACCTTCCGCGCCAAACTTTCCACCTGTGGTGAAAGGATCACCTGAACTACCTTGGTCGTTTCCAGCAAGGAGACCATTATCACCATCTGCTTCTAACACATACAACCAAGGGATATCTGGATTTGTATTGATTAGATTCTGTTCTTTGTCACCTACTGATGTATCTTGAACGGTGACTAATAAACCGTGACCTGGAAGATCACTATCAAAGCCATTTGAGCCTCTGAAAGCCATCCACACACGCTCACTTGGTGAAATTTGTATGAACAAACCAGAACCCGCAGAAGAGAGGGGACTGAGGACATAATTTTGAGTCTCACCAGGATTGTTGACAGATATCTCAGTCGCCCTATCAACACCAATCAAATCAAGGGTCGCTAAAGATGGTAAAGCGGGAGTACGCCCATTAACACCATTCCAATTTCCGCTGGCCATAACATCCCAATCACCAAGCCCATTCCAATCTTCGCCGGTCCCTTGCCCATGCACATCATACAAGTCAAGTGCACCCATTTGGTGTAACATTTCATGGATGATAGTACCAAATCCGGAATCAAATCCAGCTATTGTGTAGTGGTCAAATTTGTAGCCGTCAACTTCAACCATTGCTGATAGTGGGCCGTAGTGACTCCAAATACTGCCACTACCACCATTATCCTCCTGAACCTCGGCTGTGTGAATAATTAGGAAGCGGTCAATCCAACCATCTGAATCTAAGTCAAATTGTGAGAGATCCACCCCTGAAAGTGAGTTTTTAATCACTGAAGAGGCTAAACCCCCTGGCCCGTCTGAACCTTCTTGCCCAACATCTCTAACATTCCCCTCATCTTGGCCCCAGTATGAATCTGAATTTTGGGCGTGGTACACCGTTGGCATTATTGTGACAGATAATGTTGTGGCGCCACCAGTAGCCTCAGAAATGTAATCATCAGCGCCATTTGTCCCTGTTAGCAAAGTCCGGGCCTTGTCAACATTTCTAAATCCAGTTTCAGGAGCATTTGGGAAATCAACTACTACAACCAGCCAACGCTCTTCAGATTGAATTTGAACACTTGGAGCTGTATTTTCGATTTCTTGGGTAAAATCATCAAGGTAATCAAAGAATGGGCCTATCCTTGTTGGGTCTTCACTTACATACCACCCAGCAATCAAAATCATTGCCGCAAGAGGGATTGCAATGATTGGCCTCATAGTTTACCGCTCCACCGCGTGTATATTGAATGATACGCTATCATGTATTCAAGTTATATTCATCTAATCAATCAATTGAACATCAATGTGATCTGAAAGTTGGATTCCATTATGGACCCATATTTCATTGGCTTGTAATCTCATCCCCCATGGTTGAATTATGTTTGATGAAGAAATAAGATTAACAGGTAAATTTTGTTCTTTTAATATCTCTAATTGAGCACGCGATTGTGCTGATTGTGACCAAGGACGAGATGCTCTAGCAAGGTCAATACGGTTCGCTAAATCGATATATTCCGGTGTTGCCGTTTCTCCATGAATAGTAGTTGATAATTGATTCAAACCAGAAATTGAACAATTCATCGTTGCTAATGAGCGCTTCATATTACCTGGTGTAGGTGAGCCATCACAACCACTGATTACAACATCAGTAATTTGCTCACGTGCTACTCTTTCACAAAGTGTTCCAACTTCATCTGGATTAAGACAAATGGCGTTCGCTAACATCAAACCAATATTAGCCCCTAAATGCCCTTGATTCAATCTTGGGCATACATCAGCACAAGTGCAATCAACCATCAAAACCCTTCTTTCACCACCTTCTGAATCTAATACCGTTTGTGAACTTCTTCCTCGCGTACTACTTGTCAATGGTGAAAGATTAGAAATAAACTCGCTGCCAAAAATTAGAGTTAATGCTGCTGCCAAAAACAGCCCTTGAAATGCAGTTGGAGTAACAATATACAAAATCGTAACAGCAACAAAATGTAAGCGCAAACGCAACGAATCAAGCGGGTCATCACCAATTAAATCAAGACCCTTGCCAACCGTTAGACCTACTGACTGAAGGAATAACAGCAATACAAACCATGTGATAGCAAGGGCCATTGCAAAAAGTGATACGACATCATAATGAGCACCTACACCATCAATCATTCCGGCACTATTCGCCATCTCAACGAGACGGGGGAAACCCCAACCCCAACCCCAGATAACCAAAACTGAACCACCTAATATGCCAGTTGACACCATTGTACTAAGCCATGCTTTTTCGCGTTGAAGTAATCCCGGTTCTGCAAACTTCCACAACTCTAACGAGGCCCAAGGAAGAGTTGTCCAGATAGCAAGTAACCCAACGGCTGTCCATTTGGTGTCAAGCCACGCGTAAGGGCTGTATATCGT
>CBFHYB010000026.1:1497-3583 GCA_965659915.1 Candidatus Thalassarchaeaceae archaeon | reverse complement strand
CAAGGAAGAGTTGTCCAGATAGCAAGTAACCCAACGGCTGTCCATTTGGTGTCAAGCCACGCGTAAGGGCTGTATATTGTGAGAGAACCCGCACCCTCTGCTAGTGGGATTCTTGCTAACCACCATGCAAACATATCGTCAATAATGAACGCCCAGATAATTGCAATAAGCAAAAATGCGAATACGAGACGTTGAATTCTTTTGCTCGCTTCAGTTAGATGAACCATCACATGCTGAGTTGAATCGGTGGGGGCTACCCCGTCCAAAATAATCACCTCAGAGAATATCCTTCACTACCGGTTCTGCTCTTGCAGAAAGAACAGTTCGGTAGACCCCATATGCAGCCCAAAAACCACAGAAAATTGCTGGTGCATAAAGATAGGCTTCTGCATCGCTTGCTAGCCAATTCAAGCCAATTAGGAACATTACTATCGAAATTAGTCCTCTCTTCAAACCCTCAGGATAAGCGAGTTCTTTTGCCAGATGGGTTGGGCCTTGTCCATTCTTACGCTCAAGGATTTCACGTTGAAATAATGCTCCAACTATGAGGACACACAATGAGGAAAAGAAAAGGGTGTTACCGGTTGTAAACACACTCTCTGCAAGTTCTAATTGTCTTTCATGCTCAATCGCTGCAGGGTCAGGTTCACTAACGAACAGACTCTGATAGTCGCCTACACTAATTACTCTCGTAGTCAAATCTGCCTGAGCCGAAGTACTAGATGGGGTGTTAATCGTGAATGAGAGAAGATTCCAGGCATCCCCATCATCATTTGCTCCATGCCCATCTACCGAATTACCTGCAAGATAGAATGTGACATCACCAATATCGCTAGAAGGTGCGGTCCAAGTAATCGTCCATTCCGCAGGATCGGTTGTTTTTGAATGAGAAATGTTTCCGCTGGTTGAAGATGATGACTCTGGGTCGTCATTACCTTCAGCAGGACGGACATCAACTCCACCCTCCCAAGAGAATGTACCTAGGCCACCAGATGACAACATGAATCCACCTGCTGTGTTTGAAGAATGTTCAACTTTGATTGTCAAATCATAAGCTGTATCAACTTGGTATGCTGAAGGAACACCAGAAATGGACACCACAACTTCAGTTGATGGTCCTGACGCAGCAGAAGGTGCAGCTGAGCCGTGACAGTTGCAGCCGGTCAGAACCGTTGATTCGCCAGTCATGTTAGATTCTGGAGGCCCACCAGATGATGCCAAAACTTGTGCTGCAAGCAGTAATACGAGGGAAATCACTAGTAGTGAACGAGTTGCATATGCTCGCATGGCCACACCTGTATTTACCTCGACCTGTGGGCGCTTCATAACGGTTGCTCGCAGGCTCCCCCTTAGGGGAGCCCAGTATTGACGCTGGATGTGTTTTCAAAGAAGCCCTGTTCAAAGTTCTTTGAGAGCAGAATTCAACTCATTCATCATCTTCTTCCCATCACCAAATAACATCATTGTCTTGTCCTCAAAGAACAAGTCATTGTCTACACCAGCATAGCCCACATTTAGGCTACGCTTGATTATCACAACAACTCTAGCCTTGTCTGCATCAATGATTGGCATTCCACCAAGCGGGCCTTCTCCAGAGCGTGCTACGGGATTGACTGTGTCATTTGCACCGATTACAAGAGCGACGTCACATTCTGGTAATTCTGAATTGATGTCATCCATCTCAATTAATTGCTCATAAGGCACATTTGCTTCAGCAAGAAGGACGTTCATGTGCCCAGGCATTCTACCTGCCACCGGGTGAATTCCGTACTTGACATCAACTCCTTGAGCCTCTAGCAAATCTGCAAACTCTTTCACGGTGTGTTGGGCTTGAGAAACTGCCATTCCGTATCCAGGGATGATAACACAAGTTGCTATCCCATCGCAAACCATTGCAACCTCTTCAGGATCGCTACCAACTTTTGTCCTAGTGACAGTTTCACGGCCACCGCCTCCAAACGATTTGAAGAGTACTGCTGGCAACGTTCGGTTCATCGCCTTACACATAATGAAGGTTAGAATCAATCCAGCGGCACCAACCATTGAACCGGCAATAATCAACACATTGTTGCCAATTACGAATCCG
>CBFHYB010000026.1:0-1398 GCA_965659915.1 Candidatus Thalassarchaeaceae archaeon | reverse complement strand
ATGAAGGTTAGAATCAATCCAGCGGCACCAACCATTGAACCGGCAATAATCAACACATTGTTGCCAATTACGAATCCCGTGAAAGCAGCCGCAATTCCTGAAAGGGAATTCAACAGACTAACCACTACGGGCATATCAGCGCCACCAATTGGTAATACAAACAAAATTCCAAGAAGGCAAGATGACGCCACTAAACCATAGATGTAATCAGTATTGTTTGGCTCTTGGATAGTTAGAACGATTAGAACAACAGATGTGAGAAGTAATCCAACTTTCACTATATTCAACCAAGGTGGACCCCAAGTGGGGAAACTGACCCATTTCCTACGGCCCCTGTCATCCTTTTTGGTTAATGGAATATAGAAACCTCCCATCAGTTTACCCATTGCCATTAGACTACCTGTTAGTGTAAGCCATCCAACTAACCCAGAGAGCCCTATAGCCACCCAAATTGCGTAGAGTTCAACGCCTCCTGAAGGTACATTCCCTGTCTGTAAACGACCCAGCACTTCTGACAATCCCACTAGTGCAGAAGCCGCACCTCCAAATCCATTGAACAGAGCTACGAGTTCTGGCATCCCGGTCATTTCAACACGAATTGCCAACCATGCTCCAACGATTGTACCGATTGCTAATCCAGCGACTATCAATTCAATGCCAATGAAACCTTCACTGTACATTTTAGCTAATGTTACTAGTACAGCCAAAAGCATACCATATGCACCTAAGCGGTTTCCATCAGGAGCTGTTCTTGGGCTTGACAATTTTTTGATACCCATAATGAAAAGTGCGGCTGATACAAGATATCCGATATCCCAAACTACTGCGTCAACCATCCTAAGCACCCCCCTTCTTTTTGCGCTTACCAGCAATCATTTCCAACATCCTGTTGGTTACCATGAATCCACCTACGCAGTTGATGGTAGCGAGAACTAATGCCGCAAAGGCAAGCCATGCAGCAGTGCCGGGATTGCCGTCATTGAAAGCGGCATTTGACAAAATTAAGGCACCAACAATTGTAATTCCAGAAATCGCATTTGCACCAGACATCAACGGTGTATGCAGGGTTGCTGGAACCTTGCTGATTAACTCAAATCCGAGGAAAATTGCCAATACAAAGACCGTGATGCTGCCGATAAGTGTTGCTAATGTTAGGCTCATTGAACCACCTCCTCAAGACGGGTTTGCTTTTCGTGCATCGTCCCGCCAGTGCAAATCAGAACCCCACCCATTCCTGGAATGTGGAAATCACTACCCTCTGGTGAACCGACTAAAATATCATCTTCTAAATCTAGGGTTAACTCGCCCTCCTTAACTAAAGATGCTACAAATGTTGTGAGATTGTTTGAGTAAAGCATACTCGCTGTTGATGCTAATTGACCAGCTAAATTTGGTGTG
>CBFHYB010000025.1:0-17049 GCA_965659915.1 Candidatus Thalassarchaeaceae archaeon | reverse complement strand
GGATAATGTTGATGATTGTGCAAATACCCAAGATATCAATACGATTGACAATAACGGTTGCTCAGACCATCAACGCGATACCGATGGCGATACCGTCAAAGATTTCTATGATAATTGCCCTAACACCATAGTTGGTGAACAAGTAAACACCGATGGATGTTCTGCAACCCAAAGAGACAGTGATGGCGATTATGTGGTTGATGCCGATGATATTTGCCCAGGAACTGATGAAAGTGTTTCAGTAAACAACGATGGATGTGCTGATAATCAACTTGATACTGATAACGATAGCATTGATGATTCTATTGACCAATGTAGCAACACTCCAACAAATGAGACCGCTAACAACTTCGGTTGCTCAAAGTCGCAATGGGATAGCGATGGTGACCAATACATGGATTCCGAAGATGATTGTCCTAACGAGGGTGGTACTTCTACAATTGATCGTGTGGGTTGTCTTGATTCAGATGGTGACGGGGTCTCTGACCTCAATGATGCATTCCCACAAGATGTTACCAAGCAAGCTGCTTCTGATGCAGATGAAGGTGGCATTTCGCCATTAGCAATTGCATTAGTAGGGATGTTTGTATTATTCTCAATTGTTGCTGGTGCGATTTTAATTCTTAGGATGCGAGGAGGCGAAGATGAGGAAGACCAATTCTCTGGTAGTTTAACTGCTCAACCAACGGAATCATTGACTGATATGGCAATGCCGACTGAAGTTGAATCTGATCTTGGCCTTAACCAAGTAGACCAAGTCGTCTCATCAGATCCAGAACAGTGGGTTGATGAGAATGGTGTTACATGGCACCGTCAACCAGATGGCGTTCTACTCTTCTGGAATGGTGAGGCTTGGGAGCCTCAAAGTTAGTCTTTCATTGACTTAGATGGGAATTTGAAAGAGGGGTGAAGTTGAAGGGCGGCCTTGGCCGCCTTGCATCGCATGGCGGACGAGAATAACAGGCAGTTAGCGGAATCAGTACTTACTGCCGTTAATGCAAGTGGCCAACATTACGGTTTTGGTCTGCCTATGATAGCTAGTGAGAATATAATCTCACCAATGGTTCGAAAAGCAACAAATAGCGATCTTCATGGTCGCTATGCAGAAGGACTTCCTGGCAAACGATATTACCAAGGATGTGACGATTTTGATGACATTGAATCTCTAGGGATTAAGTTAGCAAAACAAGTATTCAATGCTAATTTTGTTAATATCCAATCAACTTCAGGAACCGTCTCAAACATTGCTGCTCTGAAAGCATTGACAAAACCTGGTGACACAATTTCTGCAGTTTCAACTGCAGATGGTGGCCATATTTCACACGCCCGTATGGGCGCAGTTGGTCTTCGAGGTCTAGACCTTCACACATACCCTTGGGATGAAGCAAGGATGGAGCCTGATGTAGATGCGGCGTGTGCAATGATCCGTGATTTAGAACCCAAATTGGCATTGGTAGGGCAGTCGGTGTTTCTTTTCCCAACTCCTCTCCAAGAGATGGCAGATGCTGCTCACGAAGTCGGTGCCAAAGTGATGTACGATGGGGCTCACGTTCTCGGACTAATTGCTGGAGGACAATTCCAAGACCCACTAAGAGAAGGTGCTGATGTGATGACCGGTTCATCCCACAAAACCTTCCCTGGTCCCCAAGGCGGGTTCATGATTTCTGATTCTGACGATGGAAAATTCCAACGCAAACTCAACTCTGCGATTTTCCCTGGTACCAATTCATCCTACCATTTACATCATGTTGCCGGCAAGGTGGTAGCATTAGCCGAATTTGCGGAATTCGGCGCTGACTACGCCGCTGATATCGTTACTAATGCCAAGGCGTTTGGAGAGGCAATGGCAGCAGAAGGATTTGATGTCTTAGCAGAAGAGAGGGGATTCACTGCTAGCCATCAGATATTGACTCGTCATGGAGAACAAGATTCCGGGGCCGGTGCTAAAGCAGCGCAATTATTGGAAGATGCTGGCATCATTACCAACATGAATATGCTCCCAGGCGACACAAAAGCATTGACTCCTTCGGGCTTGAGATTGGGTGTCCAAGAGTTAACTCGTGTCGGCATGGGCGTGGATGAAATGGGTATCGTTGCTAGTTTGTACGCACGGGTTCTTCTCAAAGGTGAGGACCCCAGTTCAGTGAAGAGAGATGTGCAGGCGCTCAAGGGTGAGCATCAAACAGTGCACTATTGTTTTGACCAAGGACCAGCGTATCCGTAATCACAAAATGTCAATTATTCTACTTGTAGGTTGAGTTGGCTTATCTGATAGAACGAAAGCTTGACGTAATTTTTCTTTCTGTTGGTTGGTTAAATCTTCTCGATGATAGATTGTTACCAATGATTCACCAGATTCTATTGGTGAGCCAATGTGGGTATCAATTATCATGCCAACTTGCATGTCAAGTTGGTCATCAATATGTTTCCTTCCTGCACCCAAGTCAGAACTTATTTTGGCAAGGGTTAGAGCATCTATGTCACAAACATGGCCCGCTTCAGTAGCGCATATCTCTGTTGTCTTTAGGGCTGTATTGAGCAGGCCAAGTGATTCTAGAAGGGAGTATTCACTTGCAAATATGTCTTTGTTAACTCCTTGATTAACACACATATCAATGAATTTCTTCATTGCTGAACCGTCATGTAAGGAATCATGGATCATATGAGCGCCTTCATCGCAGTCATTGGATATTCCAGCCGCAGTCAACATTATTCCTCCTTGAACGCATACCAATTCCTCAAGGTCAGCTGGACCATTTCCTCTCAGTGTCTCAATTGACTCTAAGACTTCCAATGAGTTTCCGATTGCAAAACCAATAGGTGTATTCATCTGGGTGAGGGTAACTGTTGTTTTCATCCCTAAGCCCTCACCAGTAGATGTCATACTGGCTGCTAATTCCCGAGCGTCTGCTTCATTTTTCATGAAAGCGGCCTTGCCGACTTTGATGTCCATTACTAACGCTGATAGCCCTGCAGCCGCCTTTTTTGACAGAATTGAGCCGGTTACTAGTGGAACAGAAGCAATTAATCCGGTCACATCTCGAATAGCATACATTCGCTTGTCAGCAGGGGCAATATCACTAGTTTGCCCAACAATTGCACATCCAATTTTTTCAATTTGTGCGCGTAATTCATCATTGCTGCGAGATACTTTGTAGCCAGGCATTGATTCTAGTTTGTCGAGAGTTCCTCCGGTGTGACCTAAACCCCTTCCCGAAATCATTGGTACCTTCCCTCCGCATGCTGCTACCGCTGGTGCAAGTGGAAGTGAGACCTTGTCTCCTACTCCGCCAGTACTGTGCTTATCTACTACCAAATGAGACCATTCCTTTGGCCAACCAAGGACAGTTCCAGAGTGCACCATTGCATGAGTTAACTCAACAGTTTGAGAATCACTTAGGCCATTTTCAAATACAGTTCTAAGCCAATCTTCAACCTGTTTATCGCTCAGAGAACCGTCAACAATGCCATCAACAGCTTGCTGAATTTCAGATGTCATATCCTATCTCCGATAAACCGGTTTTTGGTTAATTCACTGTTTTCCTTTATTGTAATGTTCACGTAGTTGATCTACCGTCCATCCCTGATTTAGTGAGTCTTGGACTTGTTGTGGTGTCCAACCTTCAAATTCAAATCCATCGAGAAGCGGTGCCCCATGAACTCCGTCATGTCGGCCTACAGCGTCGTCACGACTAGAGAGGATTTTCGGCTCTTCTGTTAGACTACCGTCCAATACGGGAGATTCAACTCCATCCGAAGTTGCGTTTTCAGATTCATTTTCTTCTTCTCCAAATGCCGCTTCTTGAGCAACTGCAATCGCTAGGTCAAATGAATCATCCTTTACCACTCCGCGAGCAGTTTCTCTTCCACCCAACAGGACTGCAACAAGAGCAATTACCAATGCTATCATCGCCACTCCGACTATTCCTAGCAATACTCTTGCTGCTGCTGAATCCAATGGGTCTTTTGCCTCGGGAATCGTTGGGGCAGTAGTGTTATCGTTGTTGGTCCCATCAGTACCATTTCCAATATCAACCATATTTGAACCACAGTCAGTCTGTTCCCCATCAGCAACGCTATCGTTATCAGCATCGGCGAATAAAATAGCATCAGATGCTGGAATTTGTTTCAAGGTTGCAAATGTCAATTCATCAAAATCACGGATACAATCTCCATCAGTATCTGCATTATTTGGGTCGGCACCAACTCCCATCTCTTGTAAATTATCAAGCCCATCTCCATCAAAATCATGCGATTGTTCAGGTACTGAACTTCCCGGAATAACAGAAGATGTTCGGTTTAATCCATACTCAAGTTCCCAAGCATCAGGCATATTGTCGCCATCTGTATCAGTGTAGATGTCCAATCGATTCCAATCTTCTTCAAAAGATGATAGATACCAACCTGCCAACTGTTCGTTATGAATTACTATCCCCATCTCTCGGTTTCGCAATATTGCATTAGAATTCCAGTTGATTGAAGAAATCAAAACTGATTCCCCATCAACGATTACTCCCTTGTTATGCAATTTGGTGATTCTTTCAGCAGGTGCCATTAATATTGCAGTTGCGTCATAGCCATCTGTACGATTCCATTGATTGTTGAAATGGTTTACAGTATCACGAATATCGTCATCATAATTCACATAATATCCGTTTATCAGTAACCTTACGGCAACGCCTCTCGCGAGTGCTCTTTCAATCGCATCTACCATCGGATTGTCTCCAAAGCCCCAGTGCCACCCCATGTCAAAACCTTGCAATGAAAGTTCAATACTAGTGTTTGCTGAGTCAAGGAGATTAATGATGCCCGATACACAATCATCAGGGCAGGTCAACACTTGTCCCGTAAAGTCACCTGAAATTACAGGTGGTGTTGTGGTTGGTGGTACTGCCTCTAGGCCACTTGGTCCGTAAGATGTCCAGCCCGATGGTTTACCAGTTGTGGGGTCCATCACACTGTAACTATTCAGATGAGGGTGGCTGAGGTTCTCATCCCACAACATTCTACTCATCACCAATTGTGCCACATCTTGTGAGTTGATGACTAGGCCCCAATCTCGGTTAGAAGGGTAATCGCCAGCTGGGAAAGTTGATTCTTTGATATTTCCAGAGCCAATCCACACAGACTCTCCATCTCTTACCGCAATTTTACTGTGAATATATTGGTAAGGTGCTGGTGGTGCATTCTCACCACGAGGATTCCCCATCCAATATACAGTGATTCCTCCAGCGTACAGTTCGTACGCCATCCCTCTAATTTTGTAAAGATCTTCTTCTTCCTCAAACGGGTCTTCTTCAAGAATAATTGTGATATCTACATTTGCTTGTGAAAGTTGAATTAGTTTTGCAACAATATCGTTGCTCATCAATTCATAGACATGAATGTGCAATTCAGTAGTACTTCCATCAAGCCATTCAGTGAACTGGTAAAGACTTCCATCTGGTGATGCCATTGGTTCTAGAGAACCAGTGGTCGAAAAGACTCCTGAATCACAAAACATGCTGGCTCCGAGTCGCATCCAGCGGAATTCCCAGTCAGCACTTGTGTTGGTGTCTGTAATATCGTTACAGCCATCACCACGCATGAAAATCAAACCTTGAGTGGAGGTAGGGGGAGTAGAAACTGCAGGGCCAGTCCAACCTGAAACCGTGGCAAGACCGTTACCATAAACGAAAGTATCAGCGATAACCCCATCCGGTGAAATCAGTTGAAGAGATGAGCCCGAATCATACATCCAAGGTGAATAATCCAAAACCTGATTCATATCAACAGCATCAATTCCCCCATCCTCAGAAAGGTTGGTAGGTGATTGGGTGAGTGTCACAGATTCACCTGGTTGAAGATTTAATCCATTGAAAGTTCCTGAATTACCAGTCCCATCGTCTTTGATTCTGTTAAGGTGCCATCCAGCAAGATTGAGAACACTATTCCCCATGTTAGTGATTTCAATGAATTCGTTGTCACGATTGTAAATTTGCCCAGGCATGACCTTTGTGAACCATACAGGGTCTTCAGGGTCCCAAGGTGTAGGTTCAGGATTTTCATCTCCAGGGGTAGGCCACATAGTATTGAGCCAATCCTCTGACCATGCGCCAGCATCACCTTCGATGCTTCGACAGTTTTCAGAAGTTGACCAAACAACTTCTTGTCGCACATCTCCATTAGGGTCTCTTAGGTCAATCATTTCATCGAAATTGGATAAGAACCCATTGTTTTCAGGGATTAATACAGCATACTCTCCTGCGTCTAGATTCCACCAGTCACTACGATCATATGCTACTCCTGCAGCATAATGTTGTAAGTATAGAGATTGCAAAACCATAGCATCTCCACTATCGGCAACCACTAACCAGCGTGATAGATTAATTGTAACAGAATCAGTATTATGGATTTCCAACCAATCACCATCAATTCCAAGATTTCCACCAGTGCATTGAGGCATTACTTCATTCACTTCAAGAGTGGTTGCTCCAGTGTAAGGGTTGTCGAACAGTGGATTTGCATAGCCCGGTGTAGGCCAGGGCGAGTGGACCCATTCGTCAGCAATATCATTACCCGAAACAAGAGTTGAATTTAGGGGTGTAAGAGAATAAACCAGAGTTTGAACAACTTCCCCCTGATTATCAATCAGCGAAACCGCGTCACCGCTATTTTGGAGGCTCATAGCACGTCCATTTCTCCACACAACTAGGTGCTCTCCTGCATCTAGTTCCCAATCAGAACTGATTGATTCGTCGAGACCGGGGATGCTCTGTGAATCTAGAGCAAGTGAGGTATTCCTACCATCCCGTATTTTCCAGCCTTGGAAGGATGCAGTATCGTTTCCGACATTTACGATTTCAACCCATTCCCCTTCGGGATAAAGGTTTGAATCTGAACCAACAGGGTTTGGCATTAATTCTGAAATTCTAAAATCAGCGCTTTCGTTGACTGAACTACTCATCTGATTTGGATTTGCCATTGCAGGGGTTGCCCACCCCGAAACCATCATTGGTTGGGCAGGGAGGTTTGCATCGGTTGGGATTGCAGTTCTGTTAGAGCCGAAATTAGCACTCCAGCTAACAGAATCTACGATATTTCCGCTAGCATTAACCAAAGAAATGGTATCACCATTAATCAGCATCTGACCAGATGTTGGTGGGGTTGAAAGGACTACATAAGAATCCGAATCAATTAGTAATCCACTACCTGAATTGCGGTCTGAAAAACCGGCATCTAAGGAAAATGTTTGAGCAGTTCCTGTGATAAGATTCCAGCCTGTAACATCTACAGCAGGGTCTGTATTTCGGTGTGATAATTCAATCCAATTTCCATTTGGATAGGGTAACCAACTATTGGTTGCATTTACCATCACTTCATTGATACGAACAGGGCTACTACTGTTGACATTTCGTGCATCAGCTCCCATAGGCGTTGGGAATAGAGATATGACCCAGTTTCCAGTACCTGATGTTGGTGCGATGAATGAATGCCCTGGTATACCGATATTGGTATAGTTAGCAGACGAGACATATTCTCCGTCAGGGTTCACTAAGAAAGCAGAATCGCCACCATTGTTGAAAACACCATACTGGCTCATACCGTTGGTTGCAACGATTCTCCGCTCATTTGGTTGAATCATGTGTGAAACATTGTAGTCAACAACATGAGTGTAATTCAGATTCATTTTGTTCCCAGTTAAATCTTTGATTGACCAACCGCTGAGGTTCATGGCCGCATTTCCAGTATTTTCAATTTCAATCCACTCACCACTAGGATAAGTGCCATTGTCGTTAGATGGCCATGCGTCAGCCAAAACCTCAGTGATTCGTAGGTCACTGGTATTCCATGTAGGTCCACTAACTCCACCTCCAGAGTTTATCGTTCCCGGTGTGATGGTAGTTACTTCATCCCAATCAGCAGTTGATGAACTTCCTTCAACAAGTGAGTTTCCTTGATTAGCATACACTGACCAAGTTGCTTGATGTTGAATAACTGAATTTGAGTTGTACAAAGACACGATTCCTTGGGTATTTGTCATACAGTGTCCGCAAGATTGCCCATCACCATTTCGTGCAATCACCATATAGTCGCCTGCTGGGATAATCAGGTTCTGGGCATTTTGCGGCCATACTACGGTAACTGGAGAAGATGTGATTGAGATGTCCATTTGTCTTGAGGAGTGGTCTTGGAGATACCATCCAGAAAGATCTACATCAGTACTTCCGCTGTTGTACAGTTCAACCCATTCACCAGTTGTCCAATCAGAAGGTCCTACCGCATCGGTTTCTTGGCCTACAGCATTAACGAATAGTTCGTTGAGACATACCGCTCCTGTACATCCGGTACTTTTCGCTCCAGCCATTTCCGGTTCAAATGCACTTTCAAGCATCACTGCTTGTGGGCTAAGAAGCATCAGTAGCAGAATTGAAATTATTGTTAGTTTTGGTTTTACCATCGGTCACACACCCACTGGGTTATCTTGAGGCTAGGCGCCCTCACCATTAGAATTTGCCTCGCCCTAAGGGCGAGTCAATTTCATGTAAATCCAAAAGAATCAACCTTTTGTGCAAATGTGTATATCATAATTGGAACAAGAATGATACCCATTCCATGGCTTCGCCGTATGCCAATTCTTGGTGGCATCAATCCAAGAATTGTACCAGCGATTAGCACCCCTATTCCAATCCAACCAGTGGATAACCAAACTAGTATTGTGACGAATACAATCACACCCATCACTAGGGATCGTAGTGGAATTAGTTCATGCAATTTCAACATCCCTTTTCCAACTTTAATCATAAGCGGTACCGCGATGAGGCCTGATGCTACTGTCACCGCTAGCAATCTGATGAAATCAGGAGGTGGTTCAATTCCTGACCAAGGATCAATTGGATACATCATATTTAGCGCAAGAGCTGCTCCGGAACGTGGTCTGCCAACCAAGTATAGGAAAGCAAGAACCATCACAGTTACCGCAGTGTTGGTGGCAGATAGGATTGCAATTACTTCCAAATCTTGTTGACTTGTTTGTGCTTCAAGGTCTAGGTCTGGAGAGACTTCTCTCTCCTCTTTTGCTGATTGAATAAGTGCTAAGTCTTCTTCAGATAATGGTGCGCCGCCAACCATCATGGCTGCCGATTCATCATTCAATAAGTTGCGTTGTTCTGGCTCAATTATTGCTGCTCTTGGTGATGAGCCGTCATCAGGTATTGCAGCAACTATTCCACCCTCAGCTGCAGCCTCTGCTTCCTTGCGTCTTGCAATAGCCTGCATCGCTGGATGGTTGGTTTGACCTGGCCCAAATTCAAAGTCAGCAGGGATGTAATCAGGGTCTTTCCATTTCCCAATAAAATTCCGCACGGTCATCACAACAACGGTTGCTTGAGCAGCAGTCATCCCAGGTAAAATAGCCATCACAGCAGCACAAATTGATGATAAAAAGCAAGGGATAATGAGTGGTCCTGGGTCTGGTAATTCCCAATCATCATCTTGAGGTGGCATTTCAGAAGTTGTGACATAGATATCAAGCAAGTTTGCTATACCAAACAGCCCAGCAAGACCCGGCATCAACATTGTAGCATTTGGCATCCCAACCGGGGAGCGCCCAGGTAACTCGAAAACTGCCCAGCCATAAAATCCACTAAGAAGGAAAAAGGCGGTTGCAACAATCATTCCCGCAATATTGGAATTATCCGTAAAACTGAAGTCAAATTCTCTTCCAAATAAGTTCACCTTCCAACGCTTACTCATCGCTTGCATCCACATAGGCCAAGCTAATCTAGTAGTTTCAGTCAAGATTAGAAACATCGAAATGGCCAATAATAAGTAAGGCAATATTTCACGGCTATCCTCATAAAATCCTAGTCCTGGATTTTCACCAAACAGGAATCGAGCAAAAAGCAATAATGGGATTGACAACAATAACCCAAGTTGAGAACCGCGAGCAGAGTAGGCAACCCCTTGGGTTGCTTTACCCGCAAGCAACATTCTGTGTCCGGGAAGCAGAGCAAGTGCCGTATCACCATCAGGTGCCCCAACAAGCGCGCTAGGGATGTAATTTAGGAACGTGTGAACAGTTCCCATTGCTACAATAATTGCTGCAACGGCAGAAAGAGGGATTCCAAGACCGATTGCTAAAGGAGTTAGGCTAAGCGCAATCAACGCAACATTGTTGACGTGAAATCCGGGAATTAATCCAGTCATACAACCTAGGAATACGCCAATGAAAAACGACCCCATGAGCCATAACCACTCAGCCAGCCAAATTTCCATTCAAACACCCCTGGTAACTTAGCGACGGTCAAGACAAAGTTGCACTTCACGTTCAATAACAGTTTCTTCAGTTGATAATCTCCCATCCCAAAATAGAGGAGTAGCACCACTCGCTTCTTGTGTGGCTAATTCCGTTCCATCGCCAATAAGACAGAGTCGCTCCCCAATTTGTGTACCTTCGCGATTAATCCACAGTGTGCCATTTTCTTCGCTTACAACACCATTAATTTTGACGAGAGTATTGATGTCCCATTGCCATTGGTCATATCCATCAGTCCAAGCAAGTGTTGTTACTGGGATTGGTTCGTTTTCCCAAATTGATATGCTGTGTACTTGGAGAAGTAATCTAGCATCTACTGAATCCCAGATTAAAGTCGCTGAGACATTAACTTTAGTTCCTGTTTCAATCCATTCAGATCGTGCTCCTTCAATGATAATTCTCATCTTGGTAGAACGTGTGAAATAATCTGGGCCATCAGCCAAGTAACCTTTGTTATAATCTGGTGAAATTGAACCGTCAATCCAACCGACTAGATTCAGGGTTTGATTGCGGTAAGCATTTGGGTCTCTTACAAGAGTTGAAAGTTGGGTGGTTGGGCCTCCGAAATCTCCAGTAGGGTTGATGGCATTAGTTACTTGGCCGTGGTCGAGGCATAATTGTATTCTAGATTCTTCCCATACTAGCCGACCACTGAAGTCACCAATGTCTCCCGATGTGTCATTTTCATGGGGTAATAAACATAGTTTGTTAGTTTCACCTGGTCCCATGATCCACCATACACCACTATCATTGTACGCCTGACCTTCAATGGTTACAAGGCTACCAATATCGTAAGACCAAGATGTTGAATCTGCACTCCACGAAAGTCGCTTTGCACCAGCTGCGTGCAACACTTCAATTTGAGTTGCATGAGTTTGTAGTTGCCAACGGAAATCCCGTTCTGACCAGCGAACCCAGCCAGTAACTATGATTTTTGAGCCGGCTTCATAACTTTGGTCAAGCCGCCCTTCAATTGCTACTGAGATAACATGGTCGGCATTTCCATAAGATGGGTGGTCCATCAAACTAGATATTTGACGAGTTACATTTCCTTCTAAAACATCACCTGAATAACCAACAATCGTGATCAGGTCCCCGTCAAATTCTGAAGGATCATGAGATACACCTGTCAAATTGACAGTGTGAACTGTTGGTACCCATGATTTATCCCATTGAATCGCACCAGCACCTTTGGCTGCAATCCATATTCTTCCATTCCATTCTGAAACTTCACCGACTACTTGGACTAGAGTTCCAATAGGTGGCAGCAGTCCCGTTTCAGTCCACCTAACTTCGCTAACATTGTAACCATCTTCAACTAAAATATCAATTCGGTCCGAACCACTATCATACGGGTCTCGCACGTATGAAGTCAACTCACCTCGAATTTTTACCGATTCTCGTATATGCTCATGCAATTCAGCAATTTCAACAATATCTGGTTCGCGAACCACCGCATAGAAATTCATTACGCTGACTAGCAGAATGCTAAGAAAGAACATCGCCCACATTTTAGCCATGCTTACGCTCAGGAGGGTTACAGGCTTGAAGGTTCGGCTACTTAATTTCCCTTGACAACCCTATTTATGAGGTGTATATTCATCTAATGTAACCCTGTGTCGTAACCATGGCGTCGGCAATTAGGAGTGTTACCTGCGCCGTCGCTTTAACATTTGTAATCATGTTTTCAACTATGTTTTCAGCATCTCTTTTCCTTGAAAAACCAACCATTTTTTCTGTAGAAGAAGAGAATGAAACGATTGACAATTCCAGTACTAATTGGACCGCACATTCTCCAGTGTGGAGCGTAGGTGATTTGTGGACATATTCTGTAGTCTTGGACGGCCAATCTCTTGTTGATGGTTCACCTGAACTTGCTGGTGCTGAGTTAGATTTGCTATATGGTACTGCTACATTGCAAGTATTGGGTGTTGAGGAATTGATTCTTGGTGAAGATATAATTCCAGTGTATCGAACAGTTACATCAGCAGTAGTTGTCGGTGATGGAAGGGGTGTTCCAGCACCTATTTTGGGTAGTGTTGATGGATATCTAACTGCGGCATTAACACTAACTGAATATCTACGGGTTGGTGACTTGGCTTTGCTTGAGTATGATAAACACATAGTGATGACTTTCACTGCTGAGATTTCATTCGTAGAACAGACAGTTGATATCGCCGATTTTGTTGAATCTGGTGTTTATTCCCCTCCGCTTGAATTCTATGATTTCCCATTAGCTATGAATGAGTCTTGGAATAGTGTTACTAATTTGACAAAAACCTATTCTGGAAGTAGTGATGTTGTAACTTTACCTGAGGAACCGGAATATTTTGACCAAGAATGGCTTTTCTTGGTTAATGCAACGGGTGATGGTGGATCCCCTGGTTGTGAAAATAGTACAAAATTATGGCAAACAAACTCAGATGGAGAGGTTGAGGAATGGCGTTGGTGGTGCCCTGAGGTGAATCATTATTCTAGTCGCTGGACGAATGATATTGCGCTAGGCGGGGTTGATGCCGAAATGACTCTACTCAGTTACCAACCCGCAACAAATGTTGTATCAGTAAATGTTGAAATTAATCCCGTTTCTTCACCATTGAATAGTGAGGTTGATTGTTGGGTTAACATCACGGATTCATCTGGGAATAATGTGTCAGGTAAATCAGGATATATCTATCTCACGGGGGTCAATAGAACCTCTTTCACAACCTCTGATAATGGTTCAGCCTACATCCGTTTGAAAGTTGGAAACACAATGGATGACACACCTACATCTGATGATTGGGCTACTCATGGAGTAGTGGCTTACCTCCATTCAGATCAAAGTGTGGGGGCTGTAACTCTGACATTAGAAGGCAGCGCAATTGGTGGATTGTTACGGCAAGAAGCAAACCAATTAGCTGCTCAAGCTGGAGCAATCGCTTTCTTACTAGATAATCAGTTTGAATCTTCATTCAGATACTGATGAATGAGATTAAGTTTCATCGATGTCATCAAGTGAATCAATTTTTGACTCAATTTCTTTTACATCAAACGTTTTTTCTTGCGCCTTTTTAATCAAACCACTACTTTTCTTTTGAGTTGACTCCGAATCGGCCACGCTATCTAGTGTTGAAGCATCATCTAGTTCGATTCTGGTTTTTGGAACTGTGCTAATTCCAAACCAAGTAGCACCAATGCCGATTACAACTAGAACTACCATGCAAATTAGGACTGTTGGAAGCAACCAGTTTGTACTCATGGTTGAAGCATGAGGTTCATTCACATAATATCGGAAATCAGTTAGTGTAGCGGATAGTAATAAGGTGCCATTTTGCCAAGTTTCTGTATGGGCAAGAAATCCTTCTTCACGGAAGAAATCAATGGTTGTGGTATTATCTCCAAGGTCCACTCTTTGGATTGCCAAAGTATCGTGTAATTTGGTGTTGTCAACCCCGTAGTATACGCCTCTCTCACCCAATACTTGGTAAGATAATTGTGTAACAGTACTGCGGTTGTACTCATCTTCAGTCCATAAGCCGCGGTTTTCCCTTGTCCGCTCTAAGCCGCTGACTTGTACGGTCTTTTCTACATCCCAAAGTTCGCCTATTTGGATAGTTTCAGGAAAAGTTCCAATTCTTCTAGTCAATGCAACTTCTTGAAGTTCATGTTCAAGAAAATTATCTTCGCCTCCACCCGAGAACTGAGTGATTGTTAGTGTGGTTGTGTCAAGTTTTTCCCAGCCTGCGGTTCCACGAGATTTCCAATGTGTGGCCGTATAAGAAATTGACATATTCAGGGTAT
Organism: Candidatus Thalassarchaeaceae archaeon; assembly: GCA_965659915.1. Lineage (GTDB taxonomy): Archaea > Thermoplasmatota > Poseidoniia > Poseidoniales > Thalassarchaeaceae > MGIIb-Q1. The sequence continues at coordinate 2,969 of CBFHYB010000025.1, read as the reverse complement.
CATTTTCGTAATTTGTTGTGTTATCTTGCCAATCAACTGTGAAATTGACTAAGTGGGTCATCCGTGCCTTCACACAGTCGCCCGACCATGTTAGAATAGTGCATGACTCGGTTCCTAATTGTGTGACTCTAAGTTCTTCTCTAGTAGTTAGAGTGACGCCCTCAAAGTTTTGCTCATCTTGCCAGGCATCGGAGAGTTGGTCGACCAGTTGTTCAGTATATCCTTGATACAGAAACCAATCATCAGTTGTGTAATTAGGCTCTCCTATGCTTTCTATTGCCATTGCTGTTGGCAGAGAAATGACAAATAGCGCGGCGAGGAGAAGTGCTTGGCGGCTTGTCTGCATCAAACGGTTCAGAGCCGTTGCTGATTTCAGTATGACGGCTGAATGAGGCAGATTCAAAGCAGTTAGGCCTCACCCATAGGGTGAGTAACATGAGTTTCAACAATGGGGTGAAGGCGAAAAACATCGGAATGATGTGGTTGAGCCTTGCAGTTTTAGCAATGTTTGTTTTACCAATATTAGGGGCTACCGCTACAGTCCCTGAGATTGATGAAGAGGTTGGGGATGAGTGGTGGGAAACCACAAATATGGACAAAAATGGTGATAAGATCCACGATGCAATCCCTATTGCAATCAAGAGTACCCAGTACGATTGGGTTGATGATGAGGGCCGAATTAGCGTCATTGTTGACTTTGACCACCTGCCAACAGAAGCCGATGAGAGGCTTCTCGAGAATCGCGTAGATTTTAGGGTTCAATTCCGCTACCACATTATTGATTCAATCGCAGGCTCAGTTGAGGTTTCTCAAATAGGAAATCTTGCCAATTTACCTGGCGTTGTGCTTGTTGAAATTGATGGTATATTGTCAATTCAAATGGCTGATGTCAATGAGATACATGGCATCACCAATGTTTGGGATGAAACAGGATATACCGGTGCAGGTTCAGTTGTTGCAATTATTGACACTGGAATTGATGGTAGTCATGAAGGATTGAATGATTTAGATGATAACAATGAAACAAATGATCCTAAAGTCATTGGATTCTATGATGTTATCAACAGGCCTGATGATACTAACGGAACAGATATTGAGGCATATGATGACCAAGGACATGGCACTCATTGTGCCGGTATTACTGCAGGAACAGGTGCTCCAACTTTCGAATATATTGGGGTTGCACCTCAAGCACAATTAGTCGGTGTGAAAGTACTATCTGAGAGTGGAAGTGGTTCCTTTGCTCAAGTAATGCAGGGCATGCAATGGACAATTGATAACCGCCACAAATTCAACATCCGTGCAGCATCAATGAGTCTTGGCGGACCTGGCGCATCTGAGTGGACTGCAAGTGAGCAGGAAAGCACTAATCGCATGGCAAATGAGATGGTGCGCAATGGAATTGCTTTATTCATCGCAGCTGGTAACTCTGCATTTAGCGCACAGATAGGTACACCGGGAAGCGCTGAAGATGTCATCACCGTAGGTGCGTTAGATAAGGATACAGGAATTGCAATTTATTCAAGTCAAGGTCCAACAGAAGAGGGACGAGTCAAGCCAAATATCGCTTTTGTTGGTAGTAATGTAATGGCTCCAGATTATAATACTGGTACTGGTTATACTTCTAAATCTGGTACAAGTATGGCTACTCCAGGTGCCGCTGGTTTAGCGGCCCTAATGTATCAAGCAAATCCAGACCTTTCACCATTTGATGTTCGCAACATTATGCAAGAAACAGCAGAATATAGGCTCTGTTCTTACATGTTCAAGAATGAGCCATGTCTCGAAGATGCAATTCCCAAAAACCGCCAAAACAATGTTTACGGCCATGGACATACCAATGGCGAACCATCTGTTGCAGAAGCGGCAAATCAAGTATATGGGTTGACATTAGCAATCAATATTTCATCAACAACTGCTGCAAGTGGTGACAACAAAGTTCACATTGGGCCCGGCGAAACAATTTCCTTTGAGATAATTGGTGAAAGTGTAGGTAAGGTGCAATGGCGCACATGGGATATGCGAGATTACTGGTCAGACCACCCCGATTTTGAATCAGGAGAAACTCAATTTACTATATCTCATGAAATGCTCCACGAACGATTGAAGTTCCTCCCAGGGAACGATGTAACTGGTAATCAGACCATCATGGTTCGAGGAATTGCTGGGGATAATGCATCTACAAATGCTGTTGTCCATATGCATGTGATGGGAGATACTCCAATTGAAGTTAGTCAGCAGACTGGTGGGATTGATGGCACAATCTTCTTACTTTCTACATTAGTAATCATCCTAGCAATCGGATTAATTCTAATGATGTTGATGCTACAAGGTACAATTGCAATCCCAGAGTGGGCTCCTTTTTCAAATGATGATTCAGATGATTTTGAAGTTGATGAAGATGAAGTTGAATCAACCACTGCTGCCACAAAGAAGCGCTCTGCGAGTTGACGGGTGAATTTCGTGGCGCTTGCTGGCGTATTGATTTCAGCCGTTGTTGCTGGTATAGCAGCCATTCTTGTCACCGTTTCTATTGAGAAATGGGGTGGGCTTCATGGCGGTGTGTTAGCTACTGTCCCCTCAACAATCGTACCAGCAGCGGTTGGTATTTGGTTAGCCGCAGGAACTGTGGATGAATTCCAATCAGCCATGGGAATAGTTCCTATTGGCCTGATTCTTAATGCTGGATTCCTATATCTCTGGAGAGTTGTACCGCCACTTATTCCTCAATGGAAATTTGGTTTACGTTTGACTTCAATAACTATAGTTTCTCTGAGTATTTGGGGTCTATTTGCTGGCTTATCAATTTGGGGTTTCAACATTTTAACTAATGCTGGAATAGCACCTTTGACAATTGGATGGATAGCATTAGTAGTTGGCTTGGTTGTTGGATTTGGGGCAACCACTCAACACCGGCCAACCCCAAGAGGGCAGAACAAAGTTAGTTTTCTCACACTATTGATGCGAGG
>CBFHYB010000024.1:6137-17319 GCA_965659915.1 Candidatus Thalassarchaeaceae archaeon | reverse complement strand
ACCATAGAGTGCTTTGGCGCGATTCTGTGCATCAACCATGCTTGCTTTGATTTCATCACGAATTGCTTTGTCTTTGATTGAACCAAGCGCGTTAACACCCGATGGCCAACCATCGCCCTTTGGTAGAAGGTTTCTCGAGAACACAGATGGCATAATTTTCTCAATTGAGGCCATGCTACATGTTGCTAAAGTAAAATGACGAATCCACAATAATTGGTCCCATAAATCATCAGGTACACCCGCAGCAATCAGTGTATCTAGAGCATTTACTCTAGTCTCATTTTGGAGTGCTTCAACCAAACCTAAATCTGCAGAGCGCTCTTTTGCAGCAGCCAACCAATCATCACCAATGGTATGGAGAGTTTGAGCAAAATCACTAATTTCCTGTACCTCAATATGTGAAAGGAAACTATGGCGGAGTGCTTCTGCATTAACAACCCCAGAATGCGATTCCAATGACCTGCGAACCGAGTCTACGAAAATTGAATTATGGAGTAATTTAGCAACTATTTTTTGACTACGAGAGCGACCACCCATTTGATGTGAAAGTCGGTTACGAGCCCTGATGAATTCTTCAGGAGTAACAGAATTGATTCGCAGGTCTCCCGCGTGTTTTTCGTTACGAATCCGCCAAAGCGAACTCATTGCCCGTTCCATCAACAATGCTCGTTGTGCATCAGACATCTGCTGATGAGTTGGTCTGTCACCAAGTAAACTACGATGGGACGATACCAATCGATTGAGGAATGAGTCAATAGTACCAATTGGAGCCTCGTCAAGCAACATTGTCAACTGTTCAATCAAACCTTCGTTACGGATACGTGGATCATATCGGAAGCCATCTCTTTCACCTCTAGGGCCAGAGCGCAAGCGAGCAAGTTCGGTACGCATCCTGTCACGCATTTCTTCTGCTGCTTTCACTGTGAAAGTCAACACCACAACTTCAGTAGGTAGCAAACCACGCCACTTCACCATGTCTTCCCTATCTTTAGCAGCGGATTGGAGCAAACCCCCACTAAAATCAACCTCACGTGGACCTGCTGGAAGCAGCCTCGTCGCCCTTTGGTCTTCTGAAAGATAGTGCTCCAAAACCCTTTGAACAATTGTAGCGGTTTTTCCAGTACCAGCACCTGCGTCTAGGACGATGTGCATGTCTAAATTTAACCCAAGTGTTTGACCGCGATTCAATTCCATTTGCGATCACCCCCAACTGTAGGAGCCAATCCACAAGCTTGTTTCACCGAACAATATGTGCATGTGAGGTCGCTTGGCGTAGGAACTACTCTACCTTTTTCAGACATGTCCCCAATGCGTAAAGCAGCCGTCAAACGATGGCGCATCCATGCTCGAAATGGATTACTGGACGGTGGTTTGTTACTTTCATTTGGCCGACGATAAAGAGTTTGTGTGGTGCACTCCACATTTCCGATTCCTAGGCTTGAAAGATGAGTTTGGAACTCTGGGTCCGCCTCAATGTAAAGCCCACTTTCTTCACCAACCTCAGAGATTCCAACACCGATTACTCTGTCACCAGGGTGTGTAACCTCCCATGCTCGCGCATACAAAGCGAGTTGTACACCTTCTAGAAGTTCCCTGGAATGGCGGTCTCCTGATTTTCCTTTACCTGGGCCTTCAAGGGATTTCAAGTCTCTAATTACAACTAGGCGTTGTGCATTCCAAGATTCTTCTAAATCAAGGTCAAGAGGGCATTCTACATCTTCACCCGATTCATTGACAAAATTACCACCTGATTCCGGAAATGGAATTAATTCCACTCGGTCAATAGTTCCCCTCAAACGGATCCCAGATGGCACAGATTCGCCGGATTCCGGCAATTCCAACATGATTCCTTCCTTCTTTACGTCACTAGTTAGTGGCCATTCAATTGCTAGAAGTGCGCTTGAATCGGCTGCTAATTCTGATTCTAACAAGCGGCCAAAGCGACCGCTTGCACTGGCTTTTCCATCCTCATCAAGAGCCGCTTCATAGGCTTCAAGATTCAGCCCCACAAGATCAAGTCGGCGTACTGTAGCAATAGCATCTGAATGGCGTAACCATGGCGCTCTCTCATCGACCATTTCCAATAAGCGACGGCGTAAAGTAGCCTCATCAATTCTAGCCGCACCTAGTGAATGTGGAGTGAATTTATCTCGTTCAATAGCTACTTCCATTTCTAAAAATTCACAAATGAAGTCTGCCCATACTTCATGGATGAGCAAACCACGAGTACGCACATCAACATCATCATCCTCATCATCTTCGCCTTCAGCACGAAGTCTAGTTGAAAGCCAACCTTTACGTGGACAAGATAACCATTGAGAAAGCCTACTTGGAGACCAAATTTTGGTTTTTCTAGATGGCCCTCCAGTAAATCCATGTCGTAAATCATGATCATTAATTCCTGTGGCATTCGGCATCAATGGGCGAGGGTCTATCGACATCGCCTTGCTTGATTTAACCTTCAAACCAATTGTTGGCCATGATGAATGAAGGCGCGGTGGTTCTACCTTCGGGCCCCTTGATGTTGGAGTCATTTTCAATTCATCAACAGTTACAATCTCTCCATTTCTATTACTATCGAGATAGGGTTGCTCCTCACTACCAATTCTTGGTTGGCGAGATATTCTATCTTCAACTAGAATTACATCAAGAGGAATCGTGATGGCACTAGGATTGAGTGGTTCTTGCATCGGATATCTTGCATTATGAATTTGAATTCCATCCCTCTGACGATTATCTCGCTGATGACTACCGGTAACCACCAATTCAAACCGGCCATCCCCGCTGCTGATGATATCTGATGGCCTAGCGCAAAGAAACGGACCCTCTCCTTCAATGAAAGAAAGTCCCCAACGACTTTCTTTGCCACCTTCCATCCTGAAAACTTCCTCTGAGGAAATGAAATCAGGGAGATTTGGAGGGGAAGCGGGATCCCATTGTGTTACCGCCAACCATTCTGATAGAGGGGTTGAGGGTTGTGTTGAATCATCATCATGTGCGTCTAGAACAATAACCTCGGAACCGCAACTGAGTAGGTGGTGCCAGAAGTGACGGGATTCACGTAAACGATTATCCGGGGGCAGAACCCCTAATTCAGAACGTTCAGACTCGGAAAGACCAGAGATTGAAGGTGGTGATGTGTTCCATGATTCTGAATCTAGATGGGTAAGTATTACTAAATCTGCATGACAACCTAATGCTTCATCTGGAGTGAGAAGTTTTAGTTTAGAAGACGCGACTTGTTTCCCTGACAATGATGACGAATCTATGAGAGTAAGGAGTTCATCAACCCAATCAAGTCCTGTCACGGGTGGTGAATGACCTAACAACCGCTGAGAATTCCTTAGCGTGTAATGGGTGTCAAATAATTTCTGCAAACCCGCGATTGTTCTGTTCACATCACCATCAAGATTGCTAGTCAGCAAGTGCCAATGCAACATGCTACCAAATTGATTGAGCCATTCATCACCGCTTTGTGCTGGCTCTGGAATTGGTAATTTCTCACCACTATAACATCCAATAGAAACCAATGAACCATCTAATGCATTCACATCAATAGAAGATAACAACGGACGTAAACGGTTAGCAAGACAAAGTAACCACCATTGTGTAGATTCATGGCGCCGACACAACTCTTCCTCGTTTTGGTATGAGTTAGCAATTGGCTTTCTTGCCAATGCGTGTAACCAACGGAACAATGCTCCTTGGCCACCTAGTAAATGGAAGCCGCGAGATACCTGCTCAAGGATTTCAACATCTGGGTAAGGAGTTAAGTCGGCGATTGATGGATGCTGATGAGAAGTCATCCATTCTACTTCAAATTGAAGAGTTTGCTGAACTGCTAATGCACGAAGCTGTGGCAAAGACCAGGCGTCCTCGTAATGGGCTAGAGAAATAATCGCTGATAACCAATGAACCCCTGGACTCTCTTTCAAAGGAGCCGAGCGAATAGGTAGATGAAAACCAAAAGAATTGAGCATTGAAGACCAAATTTCATGATTTGATTCTGCAGAGGGGTCAATAATTAGAATTGATTCTGGTGGTGACTTTGCATTAATTGCAGAATCTATCAATGCATGGGTTGCTTGAATTGATCTCTCAATTCTCGGCACTAGCATTCTGATAGGCTGATTTTTCCCTGCCTCAATGTTGTTAAGTTCAACATGAGTAAATGGAGAATGTCTAGGAACCCAATCTGGCAATTTATCACTATCACGAACTGCTGAGATATCATTAGGCACAAATCCATGCACCCCAAGTCTATGACTACCTGAATTAGCGAGAACATGTAATGGTTTGAAGCGAGTCAATGCAAGTATCAATCGCTGACGCAAGGGGGAAACTGTTGGTGGATGGTCGAGGAAGATAATACCGTCAATTCTTGACAGGCCAAATGGAACCTCAGAATCTGGGATTTTCTCTAAGATGTTCACTAATGCAGAAATTTGGTCATCACCATGCATGCCCCCTAATTTCTCGGCTAATGCGGTTAGCAGTACTCTAAATGACAATAAATCAGGTGAGGCTTTTGAAGTGACTGATTCTTCTCGTAAACAGTGGTTTAGGTTAGAAAGGTCGCGACTCTTACCACGCCCCCAATGTTGGTCGGGGAGACTATGCATAAGTGGAAATTGAAGTGCCCTTGCTGCTTTTTTACACTCCGCGTGTAGTAGTATAGAGAATGGCCCACCAGAGGGCAGTAATCTAGGGAGTCTCAACTCGGCATGAAGTGAAGATACTAAACTATCCAAGGTATGATGACTAGTACGGTCTATCGGTCCATCCTTCTTTCCACCTTTGGCTAAGTTGTTCAAAGTGGCTCGGCGTGCAGACTCTGTTGGGTGAATTGTGAGAAGTTGTGCTGGACCCCCACGGTTTAGGGGTCGTGGATCTTGCATTTGCTGTAAGAAATGGGAGATTAGCCATTCTGGAACATGTGCAGGAGGAACCTCTTCCATCGTAATTGTGTGACAATTACTCTTTTCCTGCACTACTCTCAACCCCCTACCTTACCTATGCGAGTGTGACGGTTCTTGAAGGTTTAACCGGCGATTACACTCAAGCCCCTTCTCTCGTGATTACCCACCTATATGAACCCCTAGAAAATTACATCTAACCTTCAAGTTGCGAATTCTTTATGGACCTTGAATTACAGGAAGCCACTGCTCTAGGGTGGTGTGGTATTAGAGAACCAATGAAGTTTTTACTAATATGACCAAAACCCAAGAGTAACCCTTCTCGTTGAACATGAATAACTCATGTTACATAACCGATGCCTTTAAGAGGGTGTGCTATCACTGCGGTAATAGACTAAGAATCGGGAGCCAAGAGGTAAAAACAACGTTTATCCGTCATCTGCACAGCGATAATATTCAACAATGGAATAATCAAATATTGTTAACAAGAACGGATAAACAGTTGAATAACTTTTGGACAGATTGTTGGTTGACCCAAAAAGGAGATATGAATATGACTGGAAATAATATGACAAAATGTACGGAATGTAGCAGCAGAGACCTTGATCGTGATGAGAGACGAGGTGAAGTAGTGTGCAATGATTGTGGAACCGTACTTGATGCAAATCAAATTGACGCTGGGCACCCAAGTGGCCAGGTAGGAGAAAATGCACACATGAGTGCACAACGAAATGACAGTGTTGGTGGTAGAACCACGAGACGAACTCATTTCGACAGAGGTGAGGCTCGAAGATGTGGGCTTGGTAATATCATCAGACCAGACCAAAGAGCTCACTCTCAACGAAACGTTAGAGCTAATGATATCCTTGATGAAATAAGACGGATTTCTGGTTCTGATGATGTTGCAAGTGCTGCTATTCCCATTCTTAAGAAATGCTTCACTAAAGATGGTGAAGGTGACGGGCATGGAAAGTTACCACTAAACCAAATGAGATTTATTGGGTCCAAACCAAACGACAAGGGTAAGGATGCAACGTACATTATCAGAGTAAGTGCAATAGCAACGATGAGAGTGATTTCAGAACTAGGTTCCATACCTTACCAATACTGGCAACAAGATGCCGATAGACTTGACCTCGAAAGAAAAGATGTAACTGAGACTGTGAGACTTATCAAAACCCGCCTAGTCAATCTCTTCCAAGGCCATGCTTCAACAATAGACCCACGTGTTGGGATGAGAAACTTACGTCGCAATACTATTGACGCATTTGAACAAAAGTTGAGAGATTACATCAGACAACACAACGTTCAGCATGCTGAAAAGTTACTAAAGTGGTTCACTGAGAGGGTTCGTGTTCTTGATTCGGATGGTGAAGGACCCATGGCACAAGAGAAGCCACGTATGCTTCTAGCAATGGTTACCATCTGTGGTATTGAACTATTCGATGATGTCAAAATGACCAAGAAAAGCATCGCTGAAGAGATTTTCAACCTCACGGTTGGAGGTGTGAACTCAAGACTCAACGGTGAGCAACATGGAATGACTAAGAAGCAATTCATCAAGAAATTCAACAGTGGAGCAAATACTGCTTGAATCAGTCATCCTTTTCCTTCAATTCAGTAGCATTGATGTCACCAGAGATTGCACTGTCCTGAATGTTGTATGTGATGTTCTGAACGATTGTAGTAGACTTTGCTTTCTCCAACTCATCCTGCATCTCTGTTTTCTCTTTCTCGGCTTGTGCCACGGTTTCTTGCAAACTTTGCATCTGTGCTTGCATGGCTTCCATCTGTGCTGCAGTATAGGATGTGGAATCTGATAATTGCTTGCGCAGTTGTTCCGCTTCATTGTGTGCCTGACTTCTTTGCTGGTCCAATTGATTCACAGAGGCTTGCATTCGCTGTTGCTGAGCCACGTGGTCCACAGGAACTTGCTGGTCCAATACTGCTTCTTCTAATTCTTCATTCTTCTTTGTCGATATGATAAGCCCTATGATGAATACAATAGCAAAAAACCCTCCAATACCAAATGACAACCACAATGCCAAATAATCAGGTCCTGATGGGTTAACATCACAGCAAGCAATTTCTAATTCTTCGCTCCATTGATGTACAAGCACAAGAGAAAGGTCTTCACCATCCCAAGCAGCAGGAAGTGTGTAATTCATTGAGCCTGAATTGCCATCCAACTCAACCATATCACGCACCACATCATGATAGTCCCCTAAACCATTAGATCCCTCTTCAAAAGTGGCTGATGCCTCGACTACGAAAACTATGGACGTAGTAGATTCTGGCAGCCAATCACCTGCTTCAAGATTCCATGTTAGAATCCCAGATGCCATATCTTCACTAGACCAAGAAAGTGATGAGTTCGCTGATTCCAGGGAGAATTGGGGTGGTTGCGAGAGGGACTCTGCGTAATATGGTTTCAATTGGTCCCCACCTAAGCCCCCGCTTCCAGCGTGCATTGTTTCACCATTGATGATAATAGTTGGAGGGGCACGCATAACACTTACAATATCCTTTGATATTTTGCCATATCTTCCTTCCCAGCGAAGGTCGGCTGATTCTACTCCAAATGGATCTTCTACTTCACCAATAGCGCGGTGAAAAGTTAGAACTGTGGTCTCACCAGTTGCCTCTGCAATTGCTGCATATAGCCCCTCTTCTGCAAATACGCAATTCTCACACCATGATGCAGTGTACACTTCTGCTATGGAGGAATATTCTGCCATTGACGACTCACTTGATGCATTTGTGACATTAGATACCTCTATTGAAACGCCACCAAATATGCCTTGAGGATAATCAGCTGTTGGAACAGGAGTCGGGGCTGCAATTGCCATTGGAAACATCAATAATGCAAAACTGAGAACAACAATTCTGGCCCAGTTCCTAGTTGACATGGAGTGCCCGACACAGTGATTCAATATCAAAGAAACAGTTAGTTGTGTGATGTTTTTGACTGGTAAACGTATTCAATGATGATATCCTATTCCATCCTCAATTGGTGCATTCAATCGGTTTGGAAGTCTATCTAATAGGTCCATTGGTGGTATTGGGTTTGGGAATAGATTCCACCATGGTGGTTCCCCTGGGCGCCCATGACGGCGCTCATACGGTCCTAACATCTCTACAAGTTCCCTACGTACCCCCTGAACAGGAGCGTGTACCCGGGCAAAAACTTCGTATTCACCACCTCGTTGTCCTTCTCTTCTGCGAAAACCTGTCAATCTTGCTAACCCTTTCACAAGGTCTAACTCATCTTCATCTCGCACTATCCAAGCCACCATTGTATCATCAATAGTTACTGCATTTGGGGTTTCTCGTGGGATTCGCAGAATGCCACCTATTGGTGTATTTATCATAACTCGAAAGGCTGCTGGGAAAATGTTTAGCCAACGACCGCGATGACGTCCTCTATCAAATCTGTAATCACGACGCTGAAGTTCTAACCATCTAGGATCGTCTAGATGTGGTTGCATTCTATCTCCACCAGGAGGTGCGTCTCTTAATCCATTATCAGAAATGAATTTGGCAAGCGGTTCTAACTTATCAGCAGACGTCAAATCATCCATCAATGTAAGAATGACGCTTGCAATCACGTCACCAACAGGTAATTGCTTGAAGGCCCCGTTTTCGTGGATGCATAAAGGCATAGACTTTCCATCCTCAAGGTTTTCAAGACTGTCTGACCCAGCCACGGTAAATCTAGCACCATGTGCTCCTGGCCCTGGCCCAACTGAATAAAATAGCCCAGATGTGCCTTCAATTGTGATATGAAACTCACCTTGAGTTGAGACTGTGATTCTTTTATCTGAATCACAAATACCTCTCAGCAATAATAAGGCGCGGCACTCTGGTTCTGCGGGCATTAACTCCCCCTCATTTTCATGCCAACACCATTGTAATGCTCTGAGATATTGATGCTCATCCGAAGATGGGGGAGACAGTGCCCAACTTGTCAAAAGTGCCCAAAGTCTTGGCCAAGGAGGGATTTGTGACCATATCCATTTACCATTTTTGATTGTCCTAATCTGTAGTTTCCCTTGATGAATGCGGAGTGATGGCCCGGCCCATTTACGCATTGTAGCTAATGGTGTACCGCCATCCATAACTTCACGCCATCTCTTAACCCACAATTTATTATTTGATTCTAATAAATCCCAATCAATTTCGGTCCATCCTTCTTCCATCCTTATCCCACGAATTTCGTCCACCATTTGATTGAAAATAGGTTGCATACCATGGTCCGCACGGCCACCAAAAGCCCGAGCAGCTAAGCGGTTCATACCAGCATTCCAACGTAAAAAGAGGTCGGCGCCCTCAAATAAAGCGCGTCCTGGTGGGTGTTCTCGTCGCAACAATATGCGTTGCATCCTATTCATTTGACGACGTTGATAATCACCCCGTACATTGTGTCTATCAACTCGGCGGTTTGCAACAATTAGGAGAGTTGTAAGCAGTAAATTCCAATCACAATTCTCAAACCGCTTCTTCTCTTTTGAATTGCCAGTCAATGCCCTAAGTAGATGATTTGAAGGGACATGGCCGGGTAAAGTCCTACCATCAATCGCCCAAATTTCAGAAATCTTCGAAAGGTGGCTTCCATCTGGAAGTGGTATACCTCTTTGCAACATCTTATCGCCATCACCATCATCACGGTTTGGAATACAAAGACTGTTACGCAATTGTTTGAGTTGCTGTTCTCTTTTTTCATCAATTACGTACCATGGATCATTTTCATCATGGGCTGCATGAGAGGAATTGAAAGCCCAATCACTTTCACCATTGTCAAATTTATCAAGTATAGCCCGCCACCTAGGGTGGGCTGTTCTTTGGCGATTAGGAGACAGAACTTCATTGATGGACTGCCTTGCTTTTAGGGTCGGACGACCCTCAAACCCAGCCCCCACTAGAAGCGGGGCAAACTGAGCACAACGATTGCACCAGCCAATATCTTCTGAACTCAAATTATCTGCACAAGTAATACATTTCTTCATCTCAAATACACCGAAGAGAAATCCCTTCACAATAAAAATGTTAGTTACCCTTTTTGAAGGATGCAACAAAATACCGGGAAATGCCATCAAGATTGGCTTCTAATACAATGGCTTTCGCCTCTAGCTTCGGCTTCGAATTTCCAAACATCTTCTTCATTTGTAATCTGCCCCTCTTCCGACCCCTCTTCAAGGCGATCCTGTACGGAAATTACGAATTCGGCGTGGTCATCACCCGATTCTAACCACTCAAAGAAACGGCGGTTTTGTTCTTCTAACTCTAGCCCGAAAGGAGGATGTGTTTCATCATCGTCATCAAACATTTCATCCTCCCATTCTTCATGCCACTCATCATCATCGTCATCTACATGGAAACCGTATGGATGATTTTTAGACATCTCGGACCAATCTTTAGCACTATTTCCCATCGTATTTTCAAACCACGTTTGGTGTATATTGAGTAGGGTTGTGACGTTTTCAGCACTCCCTTGATCATTACGAAGAGTTAGGAGATAAGCAGCTAACATGTCAGCAAGCGGATATTCGTTTATTCCATATTCAATTAACTGAATACAGATTTTGATAGGTTTGACCCATGACTGAGCCGCTTTTTTATTTCGGAAAGCATGTACTTCTATTGCTGAATCTGTTGTATTTCCTAAAGGACGAACCGAGTACCATAGGGAAGACGTACCCTCAACAATGAACCCATCATTACTAGACAAAATGACTGATTCACCCAATGATTCACATGTCTTGGCAAGTAAAGAAAGGGCTCTAAATTCAGGTTTAGGTCCGATAGATAAGGAATCATCGTCACAATCAATCGCCCATTGAATCGCTCTTAGGTAGTTATTCTGCTCAGTACTAGGATGGTATAATGACCAACCAATTAGATGACGCCATACATCCATGTTTTGTGGTATTTGTTGGAGTGAATAACCATGTTGTCCACGTACCACTAGATGCAATCGCTGTTTGTATACTGCCAATGATGGGCCTTGGACAGATTTCCTTGCATCCCCATTATCCGATTCAAGGATGCTTTTCCAACTAGTAGCGATACTGCCAAGTTGGCACTCTGCTTCAAGCCACATTTTTGGTAAATCTTCTGAATTAGGGTCACAGAACAGGGTCGTGACATGATTGTCAATTAATGATGCAGCGTAACGAATGAATGGATGGCATCTTCCCTTTCCATATGGCGGATCAAAAATAAACATGCTTTCAATTTCACTCTCATAAAGAGGCGGTAGGCATTCT
>CBFHYB010000024.1:0-6127 GCA_965659915.1 Candidatus Thalassarchaeaceae archaeon | reverse complement strand
CCAACTAGTAGCGATACTGCCAAGTTGGCGCTCTGCTTCAAGCCACATTTTCGGTAGATGTTTTGAATTTTTTTGACAGAATAGACTGGGAAGATCAGTGTCAACTAATGATGTTGCGTAACGAATGAATGGATGGCATCTTCCTGCACCTCCAAATGGCGGATCAAAAAGAAACATGCTTTCAATTTCACTCTCATAAAGAGGCGGTAGGCATTCTGTAAAGCCACTCTGAAACCAAGCGTGAGTGGATATTTCATTGTTAACGAGACATTGAGTTGTAACTTTGAGAAGTTGTGTCAACTCAAACCAATCTGAGAATTCAGTGGTAGAACCTTTTGAATTTATGAAATGTTCAGAGAGGTCAGCAAGAGGTTCTTGACACCATTTATGCTTACGTTCTCCAAAAATGTCACCCCGTGTATGCACCAACATTTTCTTACCCCCTGGGAGTGGTAATTTATCAAAGGAAACATTCTCAGTATTTGATATCAATTCAGAATAATGTTTTTTCCATTTTAATAATTTATTGCGTGATAGTTTGCGCGGTTCCTTACTCGATTGCAGAGCCGGTGCATCTGCTATACTAGGGCCTGCAGAAATCAATGCTTCCCAAACTGCGGCATCATCAGTTCTGTCAACGTATTCCAGTGCCCCACGTACCGCTACAATTGATGCATCATTGGGGCGAAACTTACGGTCCGATTTACAGACATGTGATAGAACCATTTCACAACGTGCGCATGACGAATGTCCCAACACACCTGTGTTGGAATGTTCGACTTCATTTGAGCAGTATGTGCATTGCATTGTTTCTTGAGCATGCATGACCCTATATCAATGAATGATTATCATCAATTCTCATTGGCATTAAACCAAATATCTGATTCTTTAGAAAGCGGCAACACCTGAGTTGATGATCCTTACTCCTGTGTGGATGTCGGCTATTATTTCAGCGCTGATTAATATTTCTAAGCACTGAATTACGACACCCTACGGGTGTCTTTGTTACTAATTAATCATTAATATTAACATAGCGTCGTGATTTCTACGAAATATTACCCTTCGGGTAAAGTTGCTTACATGTTATAAAATAACACTTTTTTACTAATCATAGCCAAAAACAGCGCAAGCGAACGATAGTTTTTTATAGGAGATTTGTATCTCCCTATTTACTGCGAAGTACAGGTGAGTAAAATGCATTGGAAAAAGTTCAGTAGGTGGGATCGTCATCGCAGACGAGTTCGATCCTATGAGCGTATATTCACCAAATTGTAACCCAGTTTTTCCCCACTCTCCCAGCTCTGAACCGGAGGGTGAATTCAAATTGAATTCGCTCGATTTTTGGGGGTGTGGTGTAACGGATATCATCGGGGGTTTCGAACCCTTAGATCCCGGTTCGACTCCGGGCACCCTCGCCGGTTTGAGGCTACTACATGGGCGTGTGAATGTAGTGGATATCACTTGGGACTGCGACTCCCTCGACCTGGGTTCAACCCCCAGCACGCCCACCAAATCAAAACAGAATAAAAAAGGAGAAATAAAAGGAAAAAGGAAGTAATAATATGATGAAAAATATAAGAAAAATTGCGATAAAAACAATCGGTAGAATGTCAGATAACGGTCCGCCAATCGTTTCAATCAACGACATCCTTGGATTCAGGGAGTACACCAGATACGAGAATTCTTGGTTCTACATAGGTAGGGCGCCCATCAGCAGATGCATTGTCATAATGCAGGATGACTGGGTTGAGATTCACAATGTATGCGTAAATGAACCTGAAGATAGAAGCAAAGGCCACGGCACTGCTATGATTGCCGATATCAGGTCCGCTTTCCCTAAGCATCACATTTGGGTCAATACGGCCGAATGCTCGAGAGCTTTCTGGGAAAAGATGGTCGATAGAGGGCACATTGACTCCATCGAAAATGAATATTGGTGGCCTTGCTGGGATACAACCTGCACTATCTGTCATCCAACTAGAGTAACTGGAAAAAGGAGGTCGGGTGCATGGTGAGTCCAAACGACAAAAGTATCATCCCCCCTGAGGATATGATTGACCACAACAATGCGAACTTCTCGCAGATTGAGAACATCATGACCATTTTTGTTGCCTACAATCAAGCCAACATCCAACAAGGCACACCTTGGGATAACTGGCCGGATTGGGAGCTTTGCTTGACAGCGATGAATCCAGATATCCACTTTGAAGATGATAATGATTCGAATGAAATCAAAGCCTTAAGAGAACACTGGTTGGCAGTCATGCAATTCATCCACGATTCTGAGCACATCAAGTTCGATGGTTATGCCATCACTGTAAATGGTGTCCATGGGAACACTTTCAACTTCGTTATCTGCTTTCAAACCGAAATGTGGGGTGACCCTATAATGACAATAGATGGTGAACAGGAATGTTTCAATGGCATTGGATTGACCCCCATGCCTTTCCCGCATATCATGCCTAGCGAAATCGGACATAGCCTTGGACCCCTTTGGGTGTGCCCAGAACACGTACCAAAGTACGGTGGTGAGCAATTCTATTGTTCAGAGAGTTCAATTTGCATTAGCAAGGATATTGATGGGCCATTTCCATTAGCACTATACTCCCTACTGAATCTCTGTATTGATGATACTAAAATATGGGCAGATGCTTGTGCAAGAGACCTTGAGTTTCACAAAAATTTGCACAGGATGGAAGAGGATTGGCCCGGTGGAATTCCGGATCAAGATTGGGAGTACCAATGAGGTGAAAATATGTTAGAAAAAGAACTGAAAGAACTGATGAAAGCAATGAAAATGTTGATTGAAGCGAAAACTGCAAACATCGCAGTTGAAACTGAAATGGAAAAGATGAGGCTGAAGGATTTCGCCAAGCATATGGAGAGGCAAGGCCTCAACATGAGTGACGACTTTTCTTCATGGCCAGATGACTTTGAGGAGGACTGGGAATGAGCCTTCTTTGGAAGCCAAACGCTAACGCACCTTTGTGGGATGCTGCAGATGAGGATGAGCCAAACGGGCCATTCTTTGACAACCTTGAGTTGGCGCACATCAGGCAATCAGGTCCAACCTGTGTGCCAACCACATTGGCGATGCTGGCTAGAGCCACAGGAGCAGATGTTGCGCCTGAGGATTTCATGCCTCTCATCAATTCACAATCACCACATTCGTGGTCGAAAGCACTAGCACCCTACGGATTGCAATTGGCGTACTGTAACAACGATTTGAGGAGACTTGAGTACTATATTGACGAGCTCATAGAACACGATGACTTGTTCTTGCTGTGCTTCTACTCTCAAGACCCAACTTATGAGCCAGATGAGAATGGTAAATTATGCACAGCACACATTGTAACGATGCACAAGGATGTCATCATTGACACCGCCAAAGGAGATAGGTATGCACAAGGCAAGGCTAGAGATTATCACAGACTGGCAAGACAAACAAAAAGAATCTTCAGAGTTGTACCGAAAGGATATGGGAGGTGTTTATGATGAAAAATAATCTTCGAATTGTGTATCCCGCTTGTGGTCGAGATTTCTGGAATGGTGGTGGCCTGGGTGGTTCGCTACACTTGATTCGGGATGCAATCCATGGCGAAGGGGCCATCACCGATGAAGTCCCCACTTCATTGGATATCGTCTATTGTGACATTGACCCTAATATCGACCTACACAGGGTTAGGAGAGAAGTCAACCGACTATTCTCCCTACCAAATCGACCCAATCATCGACGTGAGCGAAATTTACTCGAATCGACTACACAGTTGCATTTCGGCCCCCTACCAACACAGGAAGGCTTCCTCTTCGAGAATCTAGAAGGAGAGTGGAAGCGGAACACATGGGCCTTGGAGATGGTCGGTCAAGTTCGAGATGTGACCATCCGATTTCGATACTTCTCTGCTGGTTACCAGCAGGTGATGAATTACCTGCACTCGACAGGCTGGACTTTGGGTGCGGATGACGCCATCTTGCTTGGGTCCAACTGGCGATATTATGGTGAGGGTGGACAGAATCTGCACACCATTTTTCAAGCACCCCTAAACAAATTCTTCAACGGGAAAACCAAGGTCATTACTCGATTCACTACGAGAAGATATCACCAAGGATTTTGGGAACCAGAGATAATCCATTAAGTAATGCTCAACTTAACTGAGCAAAGGCATTGATTGCCGCATCAACATCCTCGTCAGTAACATGAAGATGGAACACTGCTCGTAATGAAGTAGGAGAAATATCAAACAAATCCACACCTTGGTCAGCTAACCCTTGAACGGCCTGTTCTGCGTCTTGGCCATCAGTGAGCATGACATAGGCCATGTTTGTTTGAACTGCGGATAAATCAACTCTAAATCCATCCATTTCGTTCACTGCCTCACCAAATCTTCGTGCCCTTGCATGGTCATCCGCGAGCCGCTCAACATTATTTTCCAGTGCGTATATCCCTGCTGCTGCGATAATTCCTGCTTGTCTCATGCCGCCACCAAACATCTTTCTCCATCGGTGTGCTTGAGCGATAAAATCTGAACTCCCTACAATAAGAGAGCCAACCGGTGCGCCCAAACCCTTTGACAAACAAATAGAAACAGAATCACACTTCTCTACCAACCGCGCTGCTGAAATCCCGCTAGCAACCGCGGCATTGAACAAACGAGCCCCATCCATGTGAACGGCACAGCCCCGAGCCTTAGCAATTTCACAAATCTCGTCAATCACTTCGACAGGGTAACAAGAACCACCACCACGGTTTGAGGTATTCTCTATACACACTAGAGTCGCGTTTGGATAGTGACCTTGTGACCCCTTTGACTTGCGGATCGCCTCCCCAACATCGGTTGCGGAAATTATCCCTAATGGACCGCTTACTCGGGCTACCGAGCAACCACAAAGCGCAGCATAACCCCCGCCTTCGTAAGTGTAAATGTGGCTATGCGTCTCCAAAACTATCTCATCACCTGGATTTGTGTGTGACCTCACCGCTACCGCGTTTGCCATTGTACCTGATGAAACAAACAAAGCAGCCTCTTTACCAAGCATTTCAGCAGTAAGTGCTTCCAATGCCTTAACTGTCGGGTCATCACCAAGAACATCGTCTCCAACAGGGGCGGTGGAAATCGTTTCCCGCATTGCCGCAGTAGGTTGGGTGACCGTATCCGAACGCAGGTCAATTCGGTCGGTTGAGTACTCGCGCATTGAACTTGGGGTGTGGTCTTTGTTCATAGCGAGTGCGCTTGATTCATTCTTCAGAATCGAGGGTTGGTTTTGGAATTAATCCGAACAAACTAAACAACGCTGGCAACAATATGATGCTTGAAATTAATGCCAAAAGAATGGCAACTACAAATGCTTGGCCAAATAATCTGAGTGGAAGTAGTGATGAAAGATTGAGTACTGCAAAACCACCTGCAGTAGTTAATGCCGCACCCATCATAGCGCGGCCTGTCGTTGCATTTGTCTTTGAGACCCAAGCCGATGTGCCAGCAGATGGGTCGTGTTCTATTTCTTCATCAAGTCGGGTAACAAAGTGAACTGAATAATCAACACCTAGACCCAATGTCAGTGCACCAATAGTTACTGTCTGTGAATTAAGTTGGTAACCTGTCCAACCCATTAAGCCGTATACCCACAAAACCACTACAGCAAGAGGAATCCACATTGTGAAACCTTTGACAATACCTTTCACCTTATTTTCCTCACGTGACACGTTAATTATAATTAAAGTAAAGAGAATTACAGTTGCTACAATTGCAGTGGATGCAACTGATGAAAATGCCACATCTTCTGATACTTGAGCGAGAATTAAGCCACGGCCGGACAACCTAAACTCACCATGTTCAGATAAAGAATCAGATAAGTCATCAACAAAATTGACCGTCGCTTTCCAATCAGTAGTAGATGTCTGGAATGATATGACGCTCTGTTGACCATCTGGAGAAAGATAACGGAATGAAATATCTCGGCCTGTTTCATTGTTTAGCAACCAAGATTCTAATTCCACATAAGATTGTTCACTTCCCAAAGAAGAGAGTAATGATTGCAATTCTGGATTCCTGGATGATTCAATTTCAAGAGCAGCCCATAATCCCTCATGCGCATATATTTTAGAATGGGAACTAATAGTTGCAAT
>CBFHYB010000023.1:16255-18469 GCA_965659915.1 Candidatus Thalassarchaeaceae archaeon | reverse complement strand
ATCAAGGCCGGTTCTGGATATCCAGCATCTTGTTCAGAAGCAGGGAGATCAACTTCAACAAAGTATTCGCTAGGCCCAGTCCAATTGTAAGGTCCAGTTTCAGGTAGTACGGAACGCTCTCCACTAACATTCAGTTCCATAGTGTGACGATGCTCAAGAGGAACCTCCCACCATTCCCATTGCCCATCTGGACCATATCCTCCACCCATTGAGGAAACAGTTCCCCAAACTGATGCGAGTACCATGAATATCACAATGACAATTGCAGTTGCACCCACTGCCAAATTCAATTGCATTTTTTCTTGAGCGGCCGAACCTCCAAGGTCACTATTTCCAGCAACCAATTCGGCCTCAAGCGGCTCGCTCATACACGCCCCACAACAGTCTACAACATGAGGATAACGGAGTTAACCAAAGAGTTCCAAAAATTCGTGAAACGAAAAAGAAGCCCGCCCGGGATAGCCGAAGCTACCCCGAACGGGCCGTTCGCATTCATTGTCTTGTTCGCCGTGTTGTTTAATCATCAGTGGTATTACTTCAAGAATTGTTCACTGGCCTGATAGTTCAAAGAAATCATTTCGTCGTCGACCAATCATATTTCCGAACAATCCAGTAATCAATGCTATTCCCATACCAACTATCAGAGTCGCTTCAGGATTATCTGTGATTACTTCGGTTGTGGATGACATCGCTGATGATGGTGATTCAGTTGATTCTTCAGTATTGTCACCTATGATATCATCACTGTCATCATCGGCAGCGGTGTTGTTGCTGCTGTCATCATCGCCGCCAGCACCGTTATCTTCGTTGCTATCATCATCGCCACCGGACCCGCTATCGTCACCGGACCCGCTATCGTCGCCGCTGTCATCATCGTTATCGGAATCGCCATGATCGCATCCTAGGTAAATGAGAGCATGGAACAGCCCGCTTCCCGCAGCTCCACCTGCGGCCCCAATTAACAGAGCCAATCCTCCAGTTGCGCCGGTGGCTCCTATTGCTGCAGCAGCTCCAACAGCCACGTAAAGGCCGTGTAATTGATCCCACTCCCATCCTTCTGGAATGAAGAATACTGGGGCCCCAATGTCTTCACCATCCTGGCTCAAATTAAAAGCGAATGGTGAGATGATAATTACTTGATAGAGTTCACCATGACTCGCATCAATCCATTGAGGATCATCTTCAGAATTGAGGCAGTTCCCATCATTGATACTATCCAGACTCACAATCCATACTTCAAATTCATCAACATCTAACAAAGCGCCAGATGAATTGTTGTCGTAGTCAGTGTTATC
The DNA here is from genome assembly GCA_965659915.1 of Candidatus Thalassarchaeaceae archaeon. GTDB lineage: Archaea > Thermoplasmatota > Poseidoniia > Poseidoniales > Thalassarchaeaceae > MGIIb-Q1. The sequence continues at coordinate 17,174 of CBFHYB010000023.1, read as the reverse complement.
GTTGTTGTTTGATTCGTCCTCGCCTTCAAGGATGTAGCAGTTGACGAAGCCGCCGTTGAGTAACCAGAGTTTGACGTGTTCACCAATTCCATAGTAGGTTGTTCCTTCAGGACAGGTTTGCATTCCGTTTTCATCAAAGGTAGGTCCGGTCTTATCCTCTTGATTGATGTAGTAGCAGTTTAGGAAGCCGTTAGGTAGCCACAGTTTCACATGCGCACCTGTTCCGGATGTTGAAGTACCTGGTGGGCACTTAGGGAAGTCCATATTTGTGTTATTTTCGTCAGTATTGTTCTCGTGTGCGTTGTTATCAACAGGTTCCTTGATATCTTCAACGCTTGTAAGGTTAGAAATTAAACAGTTGTTGTTTTCATTGCTTTCTACGATTGCATCATGCACATCAACGCATGCTTTCACATAATTCATGCCAACAAGAAGTTGAGGTTGAACATCTGCAACACCGCCAGCATTAACGAAGGATGTATCAGAAAGAGTGGACCAAGAGTAGGTCCAGTTTGGTAGATTGGATTGATTAATCCAAATGTAGACAGTACCGCTGTCAGCTTCTGTGGTTGGCACATCACCAATGCCAATGTTTGATACTTCAATGGTGAGAATATTGTTGTTATAGAGGTAAATATCACTAATTGTCATGTCTGGTAGTGTGTTGTTATCACCCATTCCTTGACCTTGTTTAGGTTCTTCCTCGCTTGATTGATCGGCTGCCACTAGAGCCGTAGGGGCTGCTAGTAACATCATCAGAGCCAAGCCAATCGTAGTCCATTTTTTCCTTTTAATATGATAATTACACATCATGTTAATCACTTATTTTTGGAAGTATATAATACCCTCCTAAAAAGACCCATTTCACTCCCATTGAAGTTAATGGAATTTGTAATAATAAGTCAATAAATGTGCAAAT
>CBFHYB010000023.1:0-16156 GCA_965659915.1 Candidatus Thalassarchaeaceae archaeon | reverse complement strand
TCAAGACACAATGTCTAATGTGTGGAGCATACCATTTTACCTTCATTAGATTAACTAGGTTCACTTGCCTGCCATCCATTTCTGTAATCCGTTCTACCACTGATTTCGCCCACTCTTCTTCATTCCCCGCAGGGGCATTTCCGTGTAGATGAAGGATTCCACCTTCTGGTTTTAGGGCTGAAAGAGCCAGTGGCCAACCATCTTCTGATGATGGTAGAAGGCCGAGAATTACACGGTCACAGGTGCCATTTACGGCTACCGCACTGCCGCCAACATTCAGTGAAATTTGATTATCTCCTACATGGACAGTACAGATATCATTTACTCCATTTGCTACCAAATTATGATTCAGCGCAAAAACAGCATCATCTGACCATTCACACGCGTGTACGTGCGCGGCCCCAGCGCGCACTAGCAAAGGTAGTGTGTAATATCCAATTCCAGCATAGAGATCGAGGATAGTTTCCCCGCTACAATCAAGTTCCCCCAATCTCCCTCTTTCGGGTAAATTACCGGCAGAAAACATTGATTTTGTGACATCAAATGAATATTCAATCCCGTGTTCTTTGTGGGTTACCCATCCTTCTTCACCCAATAGTAATTCCACATCAGGTCTACGCTCAGAACCAGAAATTTCTCCTTTTATGCCTAGTCTTTTTCCACCTAGAGAATTAGCAACTAATTCCCAAAGTTTCTCTCCTGCTAAGTTATTCCAACCACTGAAAGAACCAGTTGGGAGTAAGAGTAGGTCACCGTGTTTTTCCCATTTTGATGGTACTGACTTTAGAAGTTCCTTATCCCCTCCTTTTTCATCTAGGAAATCATCCAAACTTTCCATCAATTTGGAATATGGTGTTTGTTTTTCGTCACGCCTTGACACCCTGAAATACCCCCTCTTCACTTAGCCCGTGGTAGGGGAACCAAATTAAATGAATAGAGACTGACTATGTAACTACAGGTGAGGGGTTGGGGGTCTGTGATGTTGATTAGTAAATCACGAAAACAAGCAATATTTGCTCTTTTGATTGTTCCATTGCTTTCATCACTACCAGCTCTTGCTGAGCCTCCCCCAGGAACTCCTGAAGTGACCAATACCTATTGTGGAACTTGGAATAATGGAACTGGAATTTGTGATGATTACAATTTTGCTCATGATTTGACTCAGTCTAATGAATGGGTGCGTTCTAATTATCAGTTTGAGATGCACAATACAACAACTATCACCATGACTCTTGAATGGGAAATGCATGAATTTAATCAATCAGTAATTGGCCTCCAAGATATGGATTTAGGAGGTGGTTTTGATGGAAATAACAGCGGCGCACCTGTAGATTATATCCGAAATTATCTCGGTTATACAACGAATTCAGGTTTACAGGTGCGACAACTCATTCTCAATGAGTTTTCAGCCGCAGTAGAAGGTTTGGTGAACGATACATACGGTGGTTCTGCTCAAGTAGAGAGCCAAATTGTCAATCAGGTGACGATTGAGGGGCAGAATATCGCATGTACTGATGATATGAATGAGGATTCAATAGACGAAGTTCTAGGATTGCCTAATAATGCATTCAATCCACCATTGTGCTTGCGCTCGGTAGCACAAATCCAAGTTGACTCAGATATTCTAGGGGTTACTGGTTCAGAACTCGATGTGGAGAGAGGATTCCAAGGATTACTTACAATGGGTGCAGAAGTGACCTCAAACTTCACTTTAGTTTCAAGAGCAGGGCATCGCTCAACATTTGAGTTAATTCCGCCAAATTACGCCACATTCTCATCAGTTGGTGGAGGTGGTACTTTGATTCCTCATCAGCAAGGAAGTGTGCAATACAATTCAGGTTCATGGGTTACCGATGGATTTAGCATGCAAGGGAACGGAAATGCTCTGACAAACGCTTCAATCACCAGTATATTCCGTAATGGTACAACCAATTCAGTATCTATTGACCAAAATGTGGACCACGGAATTTCGATTTATGCCGAAGTGGATCTAAGAGATGCAACAAATAGTAGGGTTAGTGCTGAAATGGATATTCATTATCTACCTAAATCAGTATTGGATGATTGGGGATTTTCTCTTGGAAACGGCAATATTGAATTGCCATGGATTACTAGTGATGGAATTCGAATGGCTCATGAATATGGGTTACTTGATTTAGACGATTTCTCTGATATGATTCCATTAGAAGATGTTGAGTCAGCAGTTCTTAGCGCATCTGAAGTAGAAATTGGCATGAACCCCGTAACTTGGAAACAACCAGATGCTTCTGGAGGATTAAATTTCACCCACACACCCAGTGTTACTTGTGCTGAATTAGTACCTGTCACCCATTGTCTGAGTGGAGGCAGTGCGATGGATGAATCATTCCCGGTCACATTGATTACTTCGAGTGAACCATTTTCGGCAGACCCTCTAGAGAAACTAACAAATCTCATTTCAGGGCAAGGTGGACTAGAAAATGTCACTTCAATACCACAAGAAGATGTCTCTGCATTACTTTCAGTACTTGTTTATCAACATCAGTTAGACACATCTTTCATTTCCGAGAGTCTCCCAGATTGGTTACCACCAACTGAAATTGAAGTCACAATATTACTTCCTGATTGGATTGCTTCTGATGTAGGCGACCCGCGTTCAATCACTCTTACTGCTTCTAGTGAAAGCGGTGAGGAAACACCCCTGGCGATAACTGGACCTAATCCGTATCATCGTCGTTGGAGTAGTCCTATTTGTGATGTCTCAGCAGTATGCAGTGATTCAAGTCCCGATTTGATTTGTCAAGAAGATTGGCGTTCTTGTATCAAAATACACGCCTCTCTTAATCTGCCTGAATTTGAGATACATGAGTGGAGTCAAGAAATTGAACTGGTGGTGGAAGGACAGGTATCAATTGAGTTGTATAGGATTGAAGTTCCACAAGTTTTGATTGAAGATACAGGAGTAGATATCAAAACGATTCCTTCAGATTTAATCCGCCACATAGTTGCATATGGTGATGAGCAGGAAGGTGGCCTCAATGGATTAGTCGGTAAAACAATTGAAGTTCCCTTAGGGAATGAAATACACCACCTTGAACTTTCAAATGATGGTTTACAAGCATTTGCTAATTCACTTGCTAATATGATGAATGATGAAGTATCCAGTATGCAACAATCAGACGATCTATTGACTGTTGACCTTTCCAGTCTTCGCTTTTCAGCTTCAGTTGATAGAATGGAGAGACCGTATAACGGTATTATCAATGACGACAAACCAATTAGATTCACACTACAATTAGATAAAACCATTATCAGGGCAAAATACCTTGATGGTGCAATAACCATCAGTACAGCCTCGGCACAAGGTGCAATTCCATCATTAATGAACGGAATGTTAGATGTATTCGATATTAGAAATGCAAAGGAATCTGATGGTGTGGTTACATTACCCCCAGAGCCTGTAGTCGAAGATGTTTCACCAATATTCATGGTAGAGGATATTGATAGTGGAACTGACTCTAATATGGATGGCAACCCAAACAATGACCAAGATTTGGATATCCGCCCTGCTTTGGTTTTTGAGTTAACCATGCCAACAGGTTTGGAGTTGGAATTCACATCATCATTAGGCAGAGATGAGCAGAGCATAGTTGATGGAAATCGTCAACATATTTTGTATCGAGTACCACTTTGTCTCGGTGAAAATACCAATAATTGTGAACTTGACCAAAGCGACGAAATTAGCCTCCAATTCACCATTGGTTATGGGTTCTTAATTCAAGAATTACTGCCATATTTGATTGCCCTTTTGGCAATAATTTTCCTATTATTTTACTGGCGTTCAAAACGTAAGAAGAAAAAGCGTGCAGCAAAAGAAGAGAAACTAATTCAGGTTCGTTCAGCCAAGTCAAATACCTATGAGGTTGAGAGAGAATTGCTAGGGATTTCTCCTATGAGTGCAGCAAGTGGAAGTGGTACCGACATTGATTGGACGGCAGGCATCGATTTAGACGATGAAAATTGGTAAATCAAAGAAATATTAGTTTTCATCAAATAAGACGCATAGCATCGTGTAGTTTGTGTTGTAATTGGATGTAAGCATTTGCACATTCAGCCATGCCAAATCGATGCAAAGCTTCTTGCCAGCATTTTACGCGTTGTCTAGAATCAACTAATCCACGCCAATACCAGTGTTGTGCAGATAGGCGCCTAGCGGTGGTCGTACCCATATCGGGAGGATGTTCAACTGTAGCCAAAATTTCAGCAATATCCGAGTCTTTTTGTTGGTGGGCATGATTGACCAATAGAAGCCCTAGTGCACATCTTCTAAGTGGATTATTAGTTCTTGAAATAAGACTCTTGACACGGGTTGAATCACCCCCAAAGACCAAGGCTGCGCGGGCAGACATTTCTTCAATCACAGGGTCATTAGGGCTTGCAGTAGTCGCTAAATCAGTGCGTATTTTTGCTGCCACTTCTGGATTTCCTGTTTCTAAGGCTAATGAGTGGCGGATAGCAGCAATTGTGACTAAAGCCGCTTTTCGATTGTTTGCAGTCAAAGCAGAGAGGTCGACTTCTGAAATCTCCTTTTCAACAGCATCACGGGTTTTTTCTTCGCTTGTTCCAGGTAGTCTATCTTCTAGTCCAAGGATTAAACGATTGAGCCGAATTTTTGAGGCTATAGTTGGATCTGCTTCTTTGAGAATTAATTTTTCCTCTTTATTTGCTTCATCAAATTCTCCATGCAATCTCTTGATACGGGCGCTAAGCAATCGCCATTGACTCTCTTTTTGTAGGTCTTTATCACATTGGCTCAATTCCTTTTCAGCGATTTCACCCTCGCCTCTTTCGATTGCAACTTTTGCAGATAATAGGCGTAAACGATGAGCATCAGGAAGAATTTGGATGGCATCTGAAATGATTGCAGCCGCTGCAGCGGAATCAATCGTTAACATATCTTGAATACCATCTTCAAGAGAGTTAGAAACATCATCTGCAGTTTCTGAATTTGCTGATTGAACCCTGTGGTGAGCCTCATGCAATCTTGCTTCTGGTTCAATTCTTTGAGCCCAATATGTTGCTGCCAAAGAATGAATTTCTCTCGCTTCATCTTCATCCCACATGGTGCGACGAACATTCCTTACTAGGTGTTGAAGTTCAAGTGCTTCTCCACTCCAGCGTAACAAAGCAGACTCATCTAGAGGTTCAACTCCTTCATCGTTAGACATTTGGTCAGCTAAAATGGGTAATGGTGAGGCGGCCAATTCATCTAAAGTAGGAATTTCCTCAGAAGGAAGTTTTTCCACTACATCAGTGCGAATAAATTCTTGAATTCGGTCATCTGCTTCCGGAAGAGAATGACCTGGTTGCCATAGTTTCAGTGCTAAAGGATGACCGCCAAGACCACTAATCACTTGTTGGGCAATAGATTCATCTAAGTCTTCAGGAAGTAATTTTCTAGCATCATCTTCTGAGATTTCATCTATTTTGAAAACAGTTCCAGTTGCGATTGGAGATGGAGCTCTACAACCGATAGCGAGAGTGACGCCATCACTCTCTGCTAACACCTCCATCAAAGCCATCACCTCGGCTTTGTGACGCTCGTGTACTGCCTGTAATTCATCAACTACAAACAATTTTTTCTTAGCGATATCAAGCACTGCTGAAAACGCTGCATCAACATCTTTGGGCCCATCTTCAATAGCCAACAACTCAGACGATAACTTGCCAACATCATGGAAAGATTGCACAGTTATCCAGTTCACATTCCATCCATCAGAAAGTGCATTTTCTGCTAATACTCTTAGCAGCGAGGTTTTCCCAATTCCTGGCAGCCCCACAACTTGTAATGTGGCACCATTCTCTAGTACATCCATCATTTCAAGAAGTAATTTTTCCCTACCGTGAATATGTGTGAGTCCGGGCATTTGCCCATGAATTTCCCCGCTTGTTTCAATTTCATCTTCTGGTTCTAATTCTGCAACAATTGTTCGACCCTTTTCAGTAATATGGACAACCGTTCGTTTCCGATGCCCGCCACCGATCACATGGGTTTTTCGAGTATGCACAAGCCCATCCTTCTCTAGTGAAGAAATAGGTGGATTCAGTGCTGAGCGCACGACTCCTAACTGGTCTGCTAAACCGGGAAGAGAGAGTTCACGAGGCACATCCCAAGCACCCTCCAATGTGTCAGGGAATGTGGACAGAAGTCGCAGAAGTCTGGTCTGCGCCTCGGTGAGCATGAAGTGCGAGGCGAGGCGTGGGTTCATTTCCCTTCACCTTCCCCGATTGTCTAATGTCAGTGGATGCATCGAAGTTGCATCTGCCCTCAAAGCCGGGCGTCTATCTCTTCAAGCGCGACGATGGAAGAGTCCTATATGTTGGTAAAGCAACAGTATTGAAAGAACGGGTAAAATCTTATTTTTCAACTAATCCGGATCGTAATATGATACCTAAAATGGTTGAAGAAGCTGACAACGTAGATTGTATTGTCACCCCAAATCCTCGTGAAGCGTTAACATTGGAGCGTGAACTTATTCGCAGTCATAAACCAAAATACAATTCATTGATGACTGATGATAAATCATATCCATTCATCGCTATCACCGATGAAGAAGTACCTCGAATCATTTACACGCGCCATCCCCCGGAAAATGCTAGGCTGTGGGGACCATTTCCAGATGCAGGGGCCGCCAAACAAGTAATCCAACTTTTAAGGCGGCAATTTGGGGTTAGGGATTGCCCTACTTTACTCCCACAGGGATGTTTGGCAATGCACATTGGGTTGTGTTCCGCCCCGTGTATTGATGCAACAGGATATGATCAACAAGTTGAGGCGGTTACTCAAGTGATGGAAGGCAATGCTGAGTCTCTTCTAACCACATTGCAAGACGATATGGATTCAGCAAGTGAAAAAATGCAATTTGAAGAAGCGGCAAGAAGCCGCGATATAATCGCATCAGTACAGCGAACCCTTTCACAAAAAGTGGTTTCAAGCAGATTTTATCAAGATGTAGACGCCATTGGTTTTGGTAGCCGTGGCGACCTTGGTGCAGTAGTATTTCTGCACGCAAAACAAGGAGTAGTTACTGGAAAAACACACTATCCGCTTTTACACAGAGGAGATGTTTCAGAGTCTGTAAGTCTCATCTTATCCGAACACTATCATTCGCGTAGACCACCAGCCAAAATTCTCACGCCAACACCTATCGGACAGCAATTAGAAGATTGGTTGAAAGAACGTCGGAATGGAGCGGTTGAAATCAGAGTTCCAATCCGTGGTGAGTTAGCAACTCTCAGAGCATTAGCAGACCAAAATGCAGAGATGCAGGCTCAAAGGGCCGTTGATAAGCGAGCCGCTGGCAACCTTGAAAATCGCTCGGCTGTGGAAGCAGCAGAGTACCTAGGAATGGAGTCATTAGATGTCGTAGTTTGCTTTGATATGGCACAACTTCAAGGGTCAGAAAAAGTAGGTGCATGTGTGACACTGCGAGGTGGTAGGCCAGATAAAAAGGGATATCGAACATATCGTGTTAAAGGAGAAGTATTCGACGACCTCAGGATGATGAGAGAGGTAGTAGAGAGGTGGTTAAAACGGCAAGATGAATGGCCTGATTTACTACTTATTGACGGTGGTGAAACGCATCTTTCAACAATTTCTGACCTGCTTGAAAAACATGGTTTGAAAGAGCGTATTCCACTTGCTGCACTAGCCAAAAAAGAAGAGACATTGTATCGGAATGGGAAATCCCCAGTGGTACTCGATAGGAGAGGTAGATTACTGGTTTATGCTCGTGATGAAGCTCATCGCTTTGTCAATAATTTTCATAGGAAAAGAAGAGGTAAAACTGCTTTACTTGACCCCTTAGAAGAGGTTGAAGGGTTAGGAGCCAAAAAATTGCAGGCACTTCTCAGACACTTTGGGGGGAGAAAAGGGATAGACCATGCGAGTCTAGTAGATCTTATCCAAGTCCCTGGAATTGGCAAGGCTCTTGCAGAGCGAATCCACAGCCATCTTCATGATTCTTAGATTTCTGCACCAATGAGGGTACGAGTTTCGGTAATCCCTTCAATGGTTCGAATATCTTCTACAATACAGCGGGTAAGAGCAGCATCATCATCTGCCTCAACTTTGGTGATGATGTCAAATTCACCGAAAACGCCCCAGCGTCCGGTGACGAGTTCAATGCTGTCAAGGGCTGAGCGAACATTTCGCTCAAATCCTGCTTTTGTTATAATTAAAACAAATCCCACAGCCATCTTATCACCTCAATAATCCACTGCAATTAGTGTTTCAGTTTCGCGTACACCATCAATTTGGCGTAATTGTTTCATGAGAATAGAAGTCAAATTTTTTGAGGTTTCACATTTCACAATTGCAAGTAAATCGTATTCGCCATATAGGGCGTGTGTTTCAACCACTTCAGCTACATCAACGAGGGCTGAATATACCTCTCTTTCACGGGCCGGCTCGGTTTTTAGAAGGATGAAAGCCGTCTCCATGTTTGCCGCCGACTGACCACTCCATCATAACCTCATCTGTTAGCAGAAGGTGTCATTGAAGAGCATATTTTTGCTTAGAACCCCCTTGTTCTATACATGGGTTTATCATCTCACATCTCTGTTCGTTAATATGATGGGGGAATCAGGTAGTGATGTCCTAGGTCGCCTCGGTGGCAAGGATTTGAATGAAGATGGGAGAATAATCAATCTCGTAATAGTGGGTTCAAGCAGATTTTATGATTTCTCAGTAGTAGAAGAAGCGATCGAAGAATGGACCCAGAAAGAAGCACACCCCGATTTAGTAATCACAGGTGGTGCTAGTGGGGTAGATTACCTAGCCGAACGATGGGCTGAGAACAACAATGTTCCACACGCAGTGTTCAATGAAGAATGGGGTGCTCCAAGAAAGGGATTGGAGGATACAGGTCGCCACGAAGCACCTACATCTCTTACCCATCGTCTGCTTGATGCAGCAACCGAACTCATCGCCTTTCCTTCACCTACAAGTAAGTGGACTAGAGTTGTGATTGAAATGGCAGAGGACCGTGGAATTCCTTTCACCGTAGTTGAAGTTGATTAAACAATTATTTTCAGAAATAAGGTGAACTGAACGCATATTATCCTGACTTTCTACCAATACACAAGAGGGGAATCATCAAACATGGTGCGCGTGGCGTGGTCTTAGTATGGTAAGAGGCGTGAGAACTGCCATCATCTTCACCATGCTGATGACACTCTCATCACTTGTATCTGTTTTACCAGTTGTTGAAAATTCACAATTAGTTTACGATGATGAATCCCTGCCTACTTCCTCAAAGGCACTGATAATTTGGTCAGGCACAATGGATATCAACAATGATTTCACAGTTGCAGCAGGTGATGAATTACGTATCTATGCTGGTACAATTCTACAAATGGGCCCAGGTGTCCGGATTTTTGTTGATGGGAAAGTAGTAGCAGATGGTACTGCTGCTGATCCAATAACTCTCCAAGTCCAATCAGGATTCACATGGCACGATGGATTCCAATTTAATTCATCGAGTCGTAATAGAGGTTCATCTCTTCGAAATGTAACCTTCAATGACGCCCAATTTGGTATTACGGTATACAACAGTGATCCAGTTATTGAGGATGTTTTATTCAACAATGTTGACTTAGTTGCAATTGATTTGTTTGATTGGGCGAATCCTGTTATTCGCCGAACCACCTTTGCAGGAGGTGGTCAAGATGTACATGGAAGCATGACCAATTGGCGTTATGGAATTGGACTGTCTATCGGTGCTAGTTCAGCACCATTTGTTGAAAATGTGAATTTCACTAATCAAATCACTCGCGCTATTTCATACTGGGGAAATAGTGGTGGTGTCATTCGTGGCGTAAATATCACTAATGTTGGTGGGGCAACAATGAATATTTCAGCTGCAATATTTGTTGAAGATTCTTTACCATTGATTGAAGATGTCATCATTTCAAAATGCGATAATGGAATTTATGTTATTCATGCGACTGATAGCCTAATCACTCGTCCCGTTTTCAGAGATGTAGTTGTAGGAGATTCACAATATTCTGCAGTTATGATGACCAAATCTGACCGTTTCAATTATTCAACTTACATGATGGGGCGTTTCCATAATTTGGAAGTGTTTGGAACAGGTGGGCCAAATTCATCATCCCCTGGTTTGGCATATGGTACAGTTTTCCTCAATACTAGTGGTGGTTGGTTTGAAGATGTGAATATCCACGATAATACGATCAACGGCGTAAAAATGTACATGACCGACCCATCTACGAGTTTCATCAACACCTCAATAACTCGTTCTGGTGCACTTATAGGGGGTACAAATGAGCGCGCAGGTTTCTTCATGCGTAGCAGTAGTAATGGTGGGCCATCAATACAAAACCTAACCGTTTCAGAGTCTCCAGGGGTTGGTATTTTTGTGTCTAAGGGTGATGTTAGTGGTTCAGACTGGGTCACAGAAAATAACGGTAACGAGGGATTACTTGTTCAAGATGCGTTCCCGTCTGTTTCGGATATTTTATCACAAAATAATGGCTATTCTGGATTGCGTGTTAGTGACTCAAATCGTCTAGCATTGCATAACTTTGAATCTCGTCATAATGGTTATTCTGCCCCTAGTGCTCAGAATGGAGCAGGCATGGTTTTTGTTGAAAGTAATCAATATGGTATGTTTGCTGGAACCAATGTACAGTGCTCTCAGTGTAAATCAATTGATGATAATTGGGCGGCACTAAGAGTTGAGAATTCAGTCGACATTCAATTTGTTGATTTGGAAGTTCATGACCCTAATGTGGTTCAAGGTCAGTCAGCGATAGTCATCGACGATTCAAACATGAATTGGAATGGCTGGGTTGATATTGATGGTGCAGAAATCCATGCTAATCTATCGGCGACAGCCCCAGCCATTTTGCTTGATGACACCGATGCAAGACTTGAGGGAATCAATCTGTATGGTAACCACTCAGGAATCCAATGGACAGGCAGAACTCTTGATTCAAAGTTAGGTAACAGCACGTTGACTGGAAATAATTGTTTATCAATATCAAATCTTCCAAAACTGAACACTTGGGGCTTGGATGTTTCAGGATGTACTGGTAGTGTATCGGTTTCAGGAAGCGATCTAAATCTAACAGATTACATTCAGGGAAGTGTGCCATTTTCAATTACTGGACAAAGTTATGTTCGTGCGATTTCAAGTCAAGTGACAATTCCAACATTGGCACCCAGTGTAACCTTTGACGAAATGTGGTTTGTTGATTTATGGGTTGTTAATCAGTTTAATCATGGTTTACCACATGCGATTGTAAACGCATCTTTTTCACAATTTGAGAGTGATTTCTCTATTACAGTTCCTTACGGTGGAAACAAACTTCTCGGGCCGTTTGTTGGGCAAAGGCATACATTAACGGGCGCATCTGCAGTGACGGATTTTTCAACAGAATGTTGGTATGATAATACTCAGGGAACAACTGGTCCAGATGCACTCAATCAAGACTTGATGATGTACTTGTGCACAATTACTCTTGTCAATCAGCCACCGCTAATTATCTGGGATGAACCGCTCAACGGGACAGTGACTAGTTCAGGCGCGGAAATCTGGTTCAACGCCAGCAACTCGTGGGATTTGGACAACGACCCAATCACTTTCCAATGGACGAGTGACATTGATGGGGACACCAGTTCCTTCTGCGGTGGTTTCGGTAACGGAGTTGTACCTGGTGACTTGTTGGTTAACGGGCCCGCTGTGCAAGGTCAGTGTACGCTTACAGATGGTGTTCACCAAATCACTCTAGAAGTGTGTGACGACCAAGGAAATTGTGCTTACGAGACACGGACAATCGAGTTCGTTAATCTGCCACCGACTGTCACTGTCCAGACGACACCACCTCTTGACTGGGATGGGGTACTGCGCCTCAACTACACAGAAAATTTACACGTGAATGCTAGCGATACAACTGATGCCGAGGGTGACTTGATTCAGACTGGTGAATGGGCAGACTACGAGCAGGCTGGAATTCAAGTTTCAGCGACCTACCCTCTTGAGTGGAATAGGACATTTGAATTCGCTCCTAGTAGGGAGTTCACCTACACTATGGCTTTCTCCGACGGGCTCAACCCAACGGTCTACTACAACCTCTCAGTGGAGGTTCAGAACGAGTATCCTCACCCCTCGTTCACAGTCAGTCGCGACTCAAATTTCTCTCAATCAGTCGTCACACTTGATGGCTCAGCATCGTTTGACCCTGAGGGTGATACAATTTTTGCATGGTGGAATTCTGATATTGATGGTGACTTGAATACCTCAATGACAAACCCCCTAATTTGGACTGGGCATCTCAGCCAGGGTACACACACCATCAGCTTACGACTTTCAGATGACGATTCATACCACATCAATCAGTGGTCAACACCATTCGAGGCTGAGGTTGAAGTCCTCAATACTCCTCCTCTATCCCACATTGAATTACCAATCGCAAGCGATAGTATTGAATCAGCCGACCTTGTTCTTTTCTCAGCCTTTGGTTCTGGTGATTGGGATGCGCCCTGTGCGGAAGCTTTCCCAGAAATGTCAACAGGTTGGTTGTGTAACCCCAACTCTCCTTCTATGCCTGATACAGTAACTCCTGAATGGACTAGCGATTTACTGAGTGAACCATTTGGTGGCGATTGGCAGGTTGAGGCTCGATTACCTAGTGGGACTAATGTGGTCACCCTCACTGTTTCGGATGGAGTAAACACCCCCGTGACCGATTCTATTACCATCGAAGTATCAACCAGTGCCCCGATTCTAGTACTTAGTTCGCCAGACGATGGAATTGAAGTTGTTAGCAACGAAGTGGTACTTTTTGACCCTCAACAATCGTGGGATCCCGATGGTGATAACTTTACTTTTACAGTTACTTCTAACTTGCTTTCAGAGCCTATACTTGATGCTGTAAGTCCAAATTTCTGGTATTCAAGATATGTTCCATCAGGTGACCACACTCTCACTTTCACTGTTACAGATGAAACTGGAATGAGTAGAAATGAGACACGTTCTTTGAAGGTTCTAGCATCTCCACCCATGGCTATTATTTCCTCACCTCAAGAGGGGGGAACAATTTCTCCAGGTGCAAACATTTTGCTAAATGCCAACGAATCATGGGATGCAGATGAAGATATAATTCTCTATCGTTGGTACCTCGGTCAAGGTGCATCTGCTGTATTGTTGAATGAGACGGAGATGGGTAATCAGACTTTGGCGCCGGGAGCACATCTGATTTCGCTTCAGGTGAAAGATAGCCGAGGCTCTTCAACTTGGGCTTTCGTTAACATTACTGTTGAAGATTCGTGGCCGGTTTTGGATGATTTGTTAGTAGAACCGGGCACATTGACTGCTGGTGTTGAATCAGTAATTACTACGCGTGCTTTCGTGCTTGATGCAGATATGACAACTTGGGAATGTGTAGGTTGGGCATCTCAAGGTGGGATAGAGACCGAATTTTCACTTTCCGATGATGGTGCAAATCCAGATGATGTTGCCAGTGACAGTACATGGACTGGCCAAGTGAAAGTGACACCAGGTCGTGATGGCTGGGTGAACATCGAGGTAATTTGTCGCGATGGACCACAAGAAGAGCCCCATCTTTCAAACCGCCTTTCATCTACTATCAGAGTTGAAGGCGCTTCACAGCAATCGTCATTCTTTGATGTCATAATGGATAGTACAGTTGCCATAATTCTTGGTCTTCTTGGATTAGCTGTTGGTGGTGGGGTAATCTACACATTTTCCCGTAAACGCCGCCTTGCTGCTGATTTGCAAATGATTGAATCATGGGGTGTTGGTGGTTTTGGTGATGAAGATGGAGATTCTCCATTTGATGATGATGATGATGATGATGATTCCATGGGCTCAGTAGGCGATGATGAACCGCTTGACTTCACAGAAGAAGTAGATGCCGAAGAAATATCAGATGATGATATACCATCTATGGTTGAACTTGATTGAGGTTCTTTTGTTAAATTCAATCAAAGAATGTGGGACATATCCCATTGATTTTCAGATTGATTTTTTAGCGGCACACCTAACTCAGAAGCCTGTTTTATGTTTACCGGAACTCGCATCCTTAGAATAGATTGACCCCATATTTTTCCTTGTGCATCAAGCATCAAGGAAGTCGTCGCACCGCCGCCTAACCCTCCTCGTAATAGACAGTTAATTGCCCCAATTCCAGGCATTGGCCAGACCGAAATTAAACCAGTCACGGAATCACCATACCACTCGCATAGCAGTTTTGGGGTTACAGAAACTTCGAGAACTTCTAACCATTCTTTTTTGTGGGCGATAAGTCCGATGTTGAATGAATCACCTTTGTCACCGGACCTTCCATGAGCTAAATCTGAAAGTGGAATCCAAACTATTTCGCTCAAATTTCCACCTCT
Organism: Candidatus Thalassarchaeaceae archaeon; assembly: GCA_965659915.1. Taxonomy (GTDB): domain Archaea; phylum Thermoplasmatota; class Poseidoniia; order Poseidoniales; family Thalassarchaeaceae; genus MGIIb-Q1. The sequence goes on along the minus strand of CBFHYB010000023.1, from coordinate 1,734 downwards.
TTTTCTTTTAGAATTGTTAGGTCAGCAATAGAGTCATTTCTTTCCCATCCGAGTTTCTTCACTAGTGGGCGGGTCCACTCTCGCTCATCAAGTTCATCTTGAAGTCGGGAGATGAAACCTCTAGTACGCTCGCGGATGAAATGGAATCGTTCACTTTCCGGTGTAATGTGAAGGTGGGTGAGAAGTTCAATTTTCACCAATGACTCAACAGACTTTCTTGAGATTAGAGTGGGCCAAAATTGTAGTTGACGCCGTGGTTTAGGGCGAGCTCCATATCCACCTACTCCAGCAGGTCCAGTTAGTACGAGGGGAGCAACTTCTCGGGTAAAATCAGTGATATTTCGGCGATTAGGACTTGTGACTGCCCATCGTAGCATGACTTCGGGTGGATTTAGTTGCGGGAACAATTTATGGCGGATATTTTTGGGAAATGTAATGCCACCTCCTATGAATTCGGTATAAATCTCTAATTCATCTAAGGCAGAAAGCCGCGCTCTCAGAGCGAGATCACAAGCAGTTGCTCTTGCTATGGCATCTGGCCCACTGATGAGCAGTGAGGATGATGCAAACCAGCCTCCTTCTACGGCGGCACTGACTTTCAGAGATTTAGGTTCAGGTTTGCCAATAGCACCTTTTACAATCACCACATCCTCTGATTCATCTTCAATTGTGATGTTTCGCATATCAACTACGACATCAGGTGTGATATATTCTTCAGGGTCTCCAATTTCATAGATTAATTGTTCAGAAACAATCTTTCTATTCACCATACCACCTCCGGCCCGCCCTCGAGTTATTTTCACATCACTATTTAGATAGATTTCAGCAATCGGTAGAGTTAGGGTAGCAAGGTTTGGTACTTCACCCCAGTTAGAATAATTTCCACCAGAAACCTGAGCGCCGCATTCTATCAAATGTCCGGCAATGGTCCATTGTGCTAGAACATCAAGAGGATTTGTGATATGCTGTGGTGCCCAATCTACGACAGGTGATTCTCGAGTCAAGCCGAGTTGAAAGGCGTTGTAGGCCCATCCTGCTGAATGTAACATACAACCGACTAAAAGACTCGCATCAGCAACCCGCCCGGTGATAATGATATCAGCACCGATTTCCAGTGCTGATGCGATTGGGCCGGCGCCGAGATAGGCGTTTGCAGACATCATCTCGGCCCCATGATCAGATATTGATTCTCCGCTTTCAAAATGAGTTAGTTCTTCTCCATTTTTCAATAGGTAATCAAGTCGGGGAAGTATATCGTCACCTGATATCACCGCAACCTTGCATTCATGCCAACCTATTTTTGACGCTTGTTCAAGAACCATCCTTGCACAGGATTCGGGATTTGCACCGCCTCCGTTAGTAACCAACTTCACCGATTTTTTTCGTAGAGCATCAATTCCGCCTGCTGCCAGCCATAACTCTAGATCGGTTGCCCAGCCAGAATTTGGGTCTCTGCGCTTCTGTTTGGCCATGATGGAGAGTGTCAATTCAGCGAGGTAATCAATGATCATATAATCCAAATCATCGCTTTTGAGGAGGTCCACAGGTGCAAGAGGTCTATCACCCCAAAACCCTCCTCCAGAACCAATTCTTATCGGCTCTTCAACGAGAACCGCAACATTGGATTTACTTACAGCCAAAGCCCTCTACCCGAATTGTATTACTACTGTGTAGTAAATTAACATACGAGTGACTCCGCTAACAGGTGGTGTTGTTAGCAACACCGAATCTTTA
>CBFHYB010000022.1:0-18472 GCA_965659915.1 Candidatus Thalassarchaeaceae archaeon | reverse complement strand
TAAATGATTAAGCAATTTCCATTCATGCTTTCACCCCACCATTAAGAAAATTGCATAAGGTGAATGCAGTAGGGTTGGCAATGGAGTTGCGCGGCACCGTTAGTAGTGGGCTGGGTAGAGCCCACATATTCATGGCCCAATCTCATTATCAAGACCAATTTAAACGGGTTCTTGGAGTCACGGCTTGGCCTGGAACTCTAAATATCAAAGTTGAAGGAGAATTTTTTGTCCGCTACCTAGCTTTGAGAAATGCAGCCGGGATTGAAACTGCAGGGATTGATGAAAGTGTTAGACAAGCCGCCAACGATATCGACATGTCTGAAATTGATATCCACCGAATTCAAGGATTTGAACGAGAAGGGCGTTCGTTTGGCGGTGCTACAGCCATTATCGCATCACTAAACACAGTTAGCGGTGCTACAGAAGCAATTGATTGCGCAATTTTAATTCCAGACCTTACGCGCCACACCGATGTTGTCGAAGTGATTGCTTCGGCATTCCTTAGAGAAGCATTTGACCTCCTTGATGGAGATGAACTTCTATTATCGTATTAAAGATAAGAAAGCCAACTATTCAGTAGTAACTGCTTTTGTTCATGATCTGCAGATTGTTGCCAGACCTCAAATTGCCTACCGTTAATCCCCACTGGTGGAGCGGAAAGACCGTCAAAAAATTCGCCAAATTTGTCATTGAAAGAAATATCCTCATACTCAATCGCCCAAAGAGTTAGCCATTTTGATGGCCCTAACCCGAAAAATGGAGGTTGTTCACCCTTCTCTAGTGCTTCACGTATAACTTCAATGGAACTAGTACCTAGAGCCACCTCACTCATTGCCCACGCCATTCTTCTAACTTGATTCCAAAGAAATGATTGCGCACCTATTTCAAATCCAACTAGCCTACCATCAATACGCCATGGTTTGCAATAATCAACTGTCCTTGTTGTCGCTCTTCCTTCTTCTGGCCTACAGTAACCAGTAAAATCGTGAGTTCCTTCAAACAGTTTCATAACTTCTAGAATTATATTCTCATCATGAGGTTTGTTGAATTGGCGCATGGTTTCCAAACGAAATCGGTATATTCGACGGGATGCCATTCTTGGATTCCAATCTGGACTAGTTTCTTCAGCGGCCCACACAACTACATCATCGAGATGGTCATTTAGGGCGCGGCGAAATCTAACATCACCCATCTTCTGCCAAATTGATTTCTTGATTACACAAACCGCGACATTCATGCGAGCTGTTACTCCTGCATCTGTTCTACTTGAAAGGCGCAATAATGGATTTTCTCCAGCAAATTTTGCTTTATGAAAGGCTATTTGTAAGTCTTTTTGGACTGTTCTTACTTTTGGTTGAATTTGGCTACCATGAAATGCATCGCCAATGTAAGAGAAAGCAAATGCGACGCCGACCATTTCGGCCATGTGCCTCACTCTTGGGTCAACAATTCAGCGGCGTCCTCAGCTGAGTATCCTAAACCACCAACAGACCAAATGAGTGCTTGCTTCAACCATGGTACTACCATTGGATTTGATTTGTCAGGGTCAATCACCTCAATGGTGTCAACAATATTTCTTGCAGCATTGTAAAGAATATCATCAATAGGAATATCTGCAAGTTCAAGACGGCGGCTATAGCGTTGAAATTCTTTCACAGCAATTGGTACTCGCCTACACTCTAGGGCAAATCCTGCGAAGTCCGCAATGTACTCATCCTTCTCTTCATCTAGTTCCATGGCTTTCTTGTAATTCATCATGATTTTTCCGCCAGGGATGATATCATCTTGGGCTTCCATGTTAAGCATATTTGCAAATTCTGCATAGGTATGATGTAATTCAGCAACACCTGGGTTTGACTTGATTTTCTCATCAAGTTCTGCTACAGCACCCTCTAAATTTCCCTCTCTGAACATCTCAATTGCTGATTCCATCAATTCATCACTCATACTAAGCCCCTCGCGACAGCCTGTGCTGACAGCAACTCATCTATGAATCAAACGCTTTGAGAGTTAGATTAATCATCCTAGATTCATATCGGCATCAAGATCATCTAAACTATCTGTAATCTCTTCGGTTGTAGCGCTCGCTTCTTCTACAGCCGTGGTTCCTTGTTCTGGAGTTGGAATACGTTGTGCTGTGCCTTGTCCAGTTGAAGACTTACTTCTGATAGCTTCCTTGAGTTCGCTAATCAACTTGTAGACTTCAGATGGTTTCCTAATACCATACATACAATCTTCAGGCTCTGAAGTATTCATCTCTTCCCTAGTTCTTTGAAGACTGATTACGAAAATAAATCCTCTAATCAATTTGCGCAGAAAACCAACATCTTCAGCAACTGCTGATGCAACTTCAGACACACCACCTGCAGACATTGAAGTTGTATGTTCCCTCACACCAAAGCCGCTGCCAGTGAGTAAATTAAGAGTTCCAAATCCAAGTATTTTTCCGTACCACGGTTGGTTTAACTTCATGTTATCAATATCAACCATGTCAATTTTGTGCATTGTGTGGTTAAGCATGAAATCCTTCTTTAGATACAATGCACGATCGGATACCGCATAATTGAATGAACGGCAGTACCAAGTGGTCAAACTGAAAAGGATTGCAAAGTAACCAATACCCAAGAACAGGTACCAACCGTCATTCCAATCAAATGGAATTACACCATTGAATTCACTGCCAAACCATCCAGAAATTGTTGCAATAATGTTATCCAAAGTGAATAGTGCTGGAGTGAATGTGACGATAAGTAGCGATGTCGTGTACCAACTGCCACTAGACGACCAATTCATGAAACGATTAATCCAAGTCAGAATTAGCATGAAAAAGACAAAACCCGTCATGCCTAGAAAATCTACCAACCAAAAACTGAATTTAGCAAAGCCATTTGCCTCACTATCTAGACCGGATGAAGTATTGACCCACCAAAATAGAAGATGGACTACTAGGACTGCAAAACAAAGCATATATTTTGCTAAGAATGCAAAAAAGGTGGGTCGGCAAGCATAAAATGCAGTTTCATAAGAGGTCATATCAAATTTTTGATGAACACTTTCAGCATCGATTTTCCCTTTCATTTCCGCTAACAAACTTTCACTTGACATTACAAGACCCCGGTATCTAAGGGCTGGATGTGCCCAGCCATATATCATTCTATGCAAAAAAGGAACACTCAGTGAAGTATGCCCCAACTATGCTCTGCATTGCCGTGAACCCAATCCCAATCACCAAGTGTCCTAACTCCTTTTTCGTCAAGCACAGTGATTTGCTCAACCTTTAGAGGATACTCATTGTAGGTGAAATGACTTGTCAAATGGGCACGAGTTGGCTGATTAAACGACCAATGTGCCCTTCCTACTGCCTTAACAATCAATCCAACTTGAGTCCTGCCGTTCCACATCCTAATATGGAATTTTGGCAGAGGGTTTCCATCGGAATCATATTCGGCATCTTTTCCTTTAGGCTGAATTAATTTAACTTCACATCGTTCAAACTTTTCAGTTCTTTGACTGCCAGCGTCTTTGAACATTCCAGCACCAGCCAACGGAAGTCGAGTGAAATCCCTCAATTTCCATGGATCAGAATCTTTCGCAGTCACTGAAAGCGATATGTGCGGTAACCACCAATCTAGATATGAGCCATCATCAAAATGTAGCATCCCCCAAAACCAAGGAATTGATGGAGCTTGAACCGTTACCTTTTGGAAATATGCGGTTCCTTCTATTTCCGTACCATCAATTGTCCCACTGCATTTGGTGCCGTGGATTCTCAAAATATCATAACCCATATTTCCAGCGTATACGTTATGCTTGTATTCAAGTGCTGAAATCTCACGATTCCAAGGAGTCATTTTCAAATCAAATTTTGCAGGAGAACCATCCGATATAGCCTTCTCATCAGAAGTTAATTTAAGCCAAAATTTGCTTCTATCGGCTACTAATCCCATTGATAAATCGTCTTCAAGGATAGGGATTACCGCGCCCCCCCCATCCGTCTCTTCAGCACCCCACAATGGGTGGTCTGCACAAATTGAGGCCATCCTCGCCTCTCTAAGCACTAGTGGTTCAAACACCTTTTCTCCATCAAACCACCAAGAGGCTACCATCCCAGGAAAAACGATTCCGCCGTTATCATCAGTATGAGTTCTGCCGCCGCCCCACCAATCAAATCCACTGACATCAATGCGCTCACAATCACGTGTTGACCAAAGCACCATCAACTGTTTACTACGGCCTGGCCTATCTGGATCTGGTATAATCACTAACCACCACCACCACCACCATGACAGGCGCCGCAATGGTGGTAGTGAATCTAAATGCCAAAATGAAGAGAAATCCCCCTCAAATTTTTCTAATGACCCCCATTTTCTTGAAGAGCCTTTCAGGTTAGTGTCTAACATTTTGAAACCTCAATTGAGTTCCTTTCGCTTTAGGCTAGACTGACCAATAAAGAGAGCGAAAATTGTGAATAAAACCAATACGAAAATTGAGATTAGTAGGGAGGCAAAAGGACTGCCAGCAACAACACTTGGCGGGCTGTAGAATCCTGCTAATGCGGCCTCACTCCCCCAGTCGTTATTCATGCTAGCAATTTCTATCATGTAACTTTGGTCGGGATAGGCCAATACTGATGTACAATTGATAATTTCAATCCCCCAATGTGAAACCGATAACCAAGTAAGTGCGAAATTTGGCGCACCTAGAGATATCATCGCCATAGCGAATTCCCATACACCAAATCCAATAGCAATCCACAATCCAAATCTCGGGCTAATGACTCCTAATGTACAGAATATCGTACCGTATGCTAGCATCATCAGCCAAGACGCTAACAAAATCCCCAACCAAGCTGACATGTCATGGAATCTGAATATTGAATCTGAGGGGGCAAGGAAACCAGTGACTATCGCTGTTAGGAGGATTAACACCGTAGCGTAAGGCCAAACAAGAGCAATGTACCCTAGAAGTCGGTAAGCAAGTATTTCAGCCCGTGCAATTGGTTTACCCATGATGTAGTGAAGGGTTCCTCTCTCCATCTCATCGCGAACCAATCCTGTTGCAAGGAAGAGCGGGACGAAGATTCCAATCAAGAAGGCGAATCCTATTTTTCCAAACCCAAGAACGAATGCCCTGTGAAGTGATTCTTTGAGAAATTCCTCATCATCTGGGTCTTCATCAACACTAGGATCGGCGCTTATCAAATAGATTGTTTTTGTAGTAGAATTCATTGTATATCGAACATTACAGTTAATTCCGTCACGGTTTGTATCTTGGTTGTAAGGAAGTTCAAATGATTCAGTATCCACCCACCCCTCACCTGTGCAGTCTCCATCGTCATCATATCCTTGATTTGAATTTGAATAATCACCATCCCAATCAATCCCATCTTCGTCTATCCATTTTTCTGGGGGGTCAGGCGCAACTAATTCAGGATCAGGGTGGCTATTTTCATCCCACGGATTTGTTCCGTAGATTCTCTCTTGGCCTGTTGGGTAACCATCCCCATCATAATCATGAGAATCGCCATCATTGTCAATGGAATCAAAACCTGATGACATTGCTTCACCATAAAACATCAATATCATTGCAACAAATACCATTCCAATTCCTAGTACCACCCATGTTGAATTCTTGGTTCTGTATTGACGCAATGTGAATTCTGTGACCGCTGTGGCCTTACGGTCTAATTTGCTCCAAACGGTATTAGTAAGCGGACGAAATGCTTGTGCTGCTTGAGTTTGAACTTTCTGTAACTGCGTCACCGCCGCCCCAGCCACAGCAGCTGGTGCGCTCACATACATTGGTTTCGAGGGTTCTGTATCAGCAAGTGTCTGGGCCTTCACGGCCTCCTCTACCTGGCTTTCAAAAGTTTGAGGTTTTGATTCCAAATTAGGCTGCTCATCTGATATTTTATCCGAAGGAACCTTTGGTTCTCTAATGAAATCAGTAGGATCATGTTCCATATTCAGGACCTCCCTTCAACTAAATATCCTAGCAAGGACTCTAAGTTATCATCCGGATTCTCAATCGCAGTAACTCTGATTCCACTTTCATGACAAATACCTGGAAGTGCTTGGTGCACAGAAGAGAGGTTATTTGTCTCAACAACTAACTCATCACTATTTGGGAAACGCACACCATACACATCTTCGTGAGGTAGGAACGCTGTACCCAAACCTCGCGGATTATCAGTTCGCAGAAGAATTCGGTGGGGATGTTGGTCTAGTAGTTCACGAATAGCATGCAGGTTTCCAATTGCCAAAAGTCTTCCATTGTGGAGAATCATTATCTGCTCAGTAATTCGTTCAATTTCTGAAAGTATATGGCTACTTACAAGAACTGTTTTCCCCGTTGCACCGAGTTCCCTTACAACATTCATAATCGTTGTACGGGCCAAGGGATCACATCCTGCTAATGGTTCATCAAGAATAATCAAGTCAGGCTCATTTACCAATGCATGAGCGATTTTTACTCTTTGTCTCATCCCTTTGGAATACTTGCCTATTTCTTTGTTCGCAACATCGCCTAAACCTACGAAGTCAAGAACATGCAATGCCTTTTCTTTTGCTTCATCTCTAGTGTAGCCGTAAAGGCGAGCGAGTGTTGCTACGAAGTCCAACCCTGTCATCCAATCATAGAGATGTTCTGATTCGGAAACATAGCCAATTCTTGAATAGGGGGCTGGATTTTTGAATGGATTTGTACCAAAAAGGTGAACATTTCCAGAACTAGGTTGTAATCGTCCTACTATCAACTTGAACAGAGTGGATTTACCAGCACCATTTTGACCAAGGATTCCAGTTACACCACCCTTGATAGCGATGCTAACGTCATTCAATCCCATTACTGAACCATAGGTTTTGGTTACATGATCAAGCATAATGTGGGGTGCTTCAGCAACTGGAGCCCACTCCTTTGTCTCCCCAGTTCCAACTTGGGATAGGTCAGGAATCACTCGCGGGTCACCTCCAAAGAAGAAACTCTAGCCGAAAGAATGTAGAGGGAAATGGCATTCATTGTAATCAACATCACTAGACTCCAAGAAGCAGGATGCTCGTAAGTATGATTCAGTCCAAGCATCCATTGCCCTACATGAGCCAAATTGTCATATGGTGAAATTAGGTAAATTGCACTACTATCAAACAATGCCCATATCAAGAATGCTACCATTTTTGTTCCTAAAATCAATCCAATGAATGCCACCGCAGGGAAGAATTTACCAGAACTAACTGAAGAAAGTGCAAGCCCAATACTGGTGTATGTGAATACTAGAAGAGTGCCTGCAATAAACGCACCTAGGAACAATAATCCGGTGTCCATGACATATGACCACCCTTCACCACCGACTAGGATTGCTCCTAGATAATAGGCAGAAAGAGTGAACAACACAACAACCGAGAGTATGATTGCAACTGAAAGAAACTTCATCGCAGCGTAATCTCGCCTATTGACAGGACGTGAAAAGTATAGTGCAGAGGTGCCATTTCGCCTATCTTCACTTATCATCCCTCCAATAATTAATGCCGTTACTATCGGATAAGTACAGGCATTTCTAAACCAAAATGATAGTACATGCCCATACAAATTCCCCCTAGATACTCCTGCTAATCGTTCGATTGCTTCAACACCTGTTGCAGCACCTACTGTGAGCATTAACAAATCACCAATTGAAGCGATTAGAACTCCGAAAATAACCAATTTTGTCATCATTGGCCATGGTTTATGCCCCTTTGAAAAAAGTCCGTAAATATGGTAACGCAAAATTGACCAATTTCTAACCCAACGGCTATTCAATTTTCCGCGCCATGGGCGGTACACTTGGTGGAAGATTGTTCCGGTTTGCACCTCAGACGCGACTTGTGCTACTTGCGCAGTTGCTATTTCATCGCCGTCACCGGTGCCAAAGGCTGCTTCCATTCTGCCTCTTCCTGTGACGACACCTCCCTTTTCACCCATGAATTCAGCATCAGCAGGTTGGATATTTGGTTCAGGAATTGATTCAGTGATTGGTGTAGATTCCTCAGAGATTGGCTGAGAAGGTGCAGGATTATCTCCGCCAAATAAATCATCTACGCCAGGTATTTCATCTTCCATCAAAAATCACCCCCTGGTTGTGATGGAGCAGGTGCAACAGAGGTAGTCGGAGGCTGTGATTGTAACAAATCTGCAGATGATTTCACACCATATCCTAGACGGTCCATTATGACAAGGAAAAGGTCTTCTAAAGATGGTTCGTAATCCTCCATTCTGCGAATCTGAACCTTTGCCTTAGCAGCTAATTCTAGAACCAAGTCGTAAGTGGTTTCATCTTGGCGGACAACTCGCATCACTCTACCAGTTCTTCGAGGAGTTAATCCAGCATCATTCAATGCCGCTTCCATACGTGAAGCACCACCCCAAACCCAAATCTCAATTTCTCGGTCAATTGCCTTCAAATCCTCAATTTTCCCTTGAGCAATCAATTTTCCTTTGTGAATCATAACAATTCGATCACATATTTTTTCCACATCATCCATCAGATGACTGCACATCAAAATTGACCTGTTTCCTTGCTTTACCACCTGAAACAAAGTATCAAGCATGAAACCACGAGCCTTTGTATCTAGGCCATTAGTTGGCTCGTCACAAATCAAAAGTTCAGGGTCATGAATAATTGCACATGCTAACTTTGTCGCTTGCATCATGCCTGTTGAGAAACTGGAAATTTCGCGATAGCGCTGGTCTCTCAAACCAACATATTCGAGAACCTCGTGTGCCCTTTGCATAGCAACATTGGTGTTCATTCCAGTTAATTCACCGCAATACTTCACTTGATGTATCGCATTCATCTCAGGTGTCAAACAATCGTATTCTGGCATGTAACCAATTCTTTGCCGGATACTATCTCCTTCTGTTCGGATGTTGTAACCGAGGACTTCACCATCCCCTGATGTAAGTTGAATTAATCCCAGTAATGTTTTGATCATAGTGCTTTTACCAGCACCGTTGGGACCTAAAAGAGCCGTAGCGCCACTATTGATTTTCAGACTCATTTCATCCAATGCGACGTGAGGTCCGTACATCTTGGTGAGTTTCTCTGTTGCGATAATTGTCTGCAAACCAAGTCCCCCTCACTCCGTGAGGGGAAGATAGCCCTTGAATCAATCCCCTACCGGTATCCAACGATTGAAGCGATGAATGAGAGATTAGGGCTTGTTGAATAATTCAATCTAGTTTGATGCCACCACGGGTTTTCACTGCAATTCCTTTACCAAAGGCAAGTAATTCCCGTTCTCCACATTGAGCTATGCCATGAGCAACTAATTCACCTGATTGATTGACAATCAAGCATGGCATACCAGTTCGTAGCAAACCTTGGTGGCCAAGGATGAATCCATGCATTACATTGCGTCCATCACGAACAAAAGGTTCAGCGTCTGAATCAATTACTACTTCTGGTAGACCAACAATTTCAGAATCTGCGACAATCAATTTGTGGATCCACTTAGCACCATCTGTCGTCAAACTCAAACCACCGTCAGTTAGCCTCTGACTAAAGATATGGACACCGTCCAGTAAAACATTGTTAACTCGTCTAGTTCTACTCATTACAAAGGTCAGGTTTGGTGCTATAGAATGCGTTACATCGTAGCCTAAGCCAGAAAACATACTGATCTTATCACAGATTGCATATCGCTGGTGATGGCTCCTGACATCTGAGCGCTTGCCTTCACCCGAAGGCATTTTTTCGCCAAGCAAAATAGTAAGACGCTCAAACAAATCCTCCTCTTCATCTGTAGAGTTATGCAAAACAATTCTCTCAAAATCGCAATCTAGTAATTCTTCTGCTAGAGGCAAAAAATACTCTTCCACTTCATCTTGGCCATCAAATTCTGGTAATGAGGCGTCCCAAAGAATTGCAGGACCTAATACATGGGCGAACGGATTAATGTCTTCAAGTTGGAAAGGTATCAATCCTATTGGGGTGTAAATTAAAGGCACAATTTGTGGCCAATTACGCACCATTCACGCCAAGGTCCAGAACTACCGTGAATAACAACTACAAAGCGGTCTTCAATACTGATTAAATTACCAAGATGGTCACAAGGTGGAGGGGCCCAATCAAGCCAGTGCGAGGCATGTACAATACGTGGGTGCATGTCAATATCAGTTGTCCATTGAATTCCTCCAGCACGGCATGGTGGGGTGTTTAACACCAAGTCGGCAGGCATGTTTTCGTATAACCAAAGAGTTGCTTCTCTAAGTTCAGGGTTAGCATGGCTTCTGTGCTCAACTAAATCCCATAATGTGTCATTGCGAATTGCTTCGCGGCAACGTGCAAGTTCTGCTGCTGTGACCTGTAAATTATGACGTGCTAACAATTCTATTTTCTCTTCTTTTGGTAGATTTCTTGCTTCAGCAGGAGTTATTGAGAAAAGAGCTGGAGAAATATGTGGCCATTCTTGGATATCACCGAGTTTGATTGTACCCGTTGGAGTTAGGAGGCGATCATCTTTGGCGAATAATGCATATGCTGCTGAATCAAATAAGTCAATTCCAAGAGCAATACAAATTGGAAACAAAATTGGATGACCACATCCAAACAAATGTACTGGCCTTTCAGGAGTAAGTTGTGACTTACTAGCAACTATTAGTTCAACTAATTCGCGATAACGTTGGTTTTCCATTAATGGTACAACCCCGCCAATCGGATGGACTGCAAAGTCCATCTCTGACATCATGAAAGCAGACTTCTCTCGTAAATCGGAGTAAGTTCCACCTTGAATTGGACCATTCAACAAAGTTTCACCTGCGGCTTCCAATGCCGCAGGTCCTCTTTCAGCTGTCACTGCAACTGCATCTTCGAGTTCTTCCCTAGTCATGTCAGGGCGTCCAAACACATCCATCATTGTGGCAATGTCAACACCAATATCTCGTTGAAACTCAACCACTTCCACTTCACCAATTTCAACATCCCCATACACATATTGCTGGAAAACTCCGGAATCAGTCATCACAACCCCTGGGTAATTGAGTAGTTTATGCACTCCTTGTTTGAGGGCCTTTTCTTTGAGTTCTTCACCCTTCCAAATGATGTATGAATTAGTAATCAATGCTTCAAATCCGATGTCCCACATTTCACTTGGAGAGATAGCCTGAATATTCGGATTTACTACTGGTAAAAGGGTCGGAGTAGACAGTTTGTGAGTATTGGTATGAAACAAACCTAGGCGAGCCCAGCCATCACTTGACTTGACTTCGAATTTACCGTGGTCGCCTTCTTTACAAGGAGACACTATGCGAACGCTGTCAGTGCTCATGGCCTCACCTACAGAAACTCGGGGTAGCCACTGCCTTTTGTTGCCACCGGCTCAGTTGAATAAAGGAAAAGTCATCATGATTCGCCACTGGGTGGGTCATTTCTACCATCTTCCATATGGCTAGACTTGTAGCCATCCCACTCTGGATTCACCTGGTCGTAACAGTCGCCATCTTGTTGGTCAATGCGTCCGTCATTGTCGTTGTCAATGCCATCGCCACAGTTACCACCTCCGCCAAATAAGCCACCACCGTCTCCATTTGCACTATTTCCTGAAAGCATGAACCAAGAGCCAACAGCAGCAACGACTAGGAGCATTCCGACTACTGTCCATGCTGCAGTTCCAAAGCCTTCTTGCTTATGCACGACTTCAACAGTTACTGTGCGATTAATGCCATCAGCAGAAGTTTCTGATGAGGCTTCAGAAATCGCAGATTGTGCCGCCTCATCCACCGCCATCAAGTACCCAACTACAGTGCCTAAATATCAAACCCCCGTAGAAAGTGGATTCAATACTGAAGAAGATGAATTTCAGATTTTGTAAGAGTTGCATGTAATTCGTCATCAATTTCTCGGTTTTTTGGTGTGGCAATAATTTTGATTAATCGGCCAGATGCATTTTCATTTACAAGTGAAATGAGATGTTCACTCATTGACATTTGGTGGGCAGTAACTATCACCGCCGCATTATGTCCATCTTTTGAGATATGGATTATCCAATCATCAAAAGGAATTAGGGGGCTCCACTGTAATTCATAATCATCAGGAAGGCCAAAATTTGATTCAATTAATGCCGATTCTAAATCAGCATGCCAAGAACTACCTTCTGACGGAATCCCAACACCTCATACAAATTTCACATTAGCATGCAATTGCAAGAATTCCGAAGTCAAATCATCAAAATGATCCAGCATTGTTGCACTGAATGTAACTACAGAGACCTCTTTATCCATCAGTAAATCGTTTTGAATCCCCTGCAAAGTGCCCGGTGCAGCCCCACAAGCCACACAAGCACCGTCTAGATTCAACTGTAGTTCTAGAGATTGTGAACCATTTTGCTGAGTAATCACCTTACTGTTGTCAACCACTACTGCACCACCATGACCAACCAAGGCGGCTCTGACCTCACCAAGCCTAACCATAATGGCGCCAACCAAATCTGGACCGCCACCTGAAGATACTAACTCAATAAGAGATAGGGATGCGAAACGTGCTTCCTCATCTGGATTAACGACTTCTGCCAAGCGTGCTTCTGCCTCAGCAGCCATGCTAGCAGCGACTTCATCGGCATAGGAATCTGTTAGTTCGTCCTCACCCATTATTCAGCCGTAACAGCCCAACCTCTATGACTCATTGCCCGCGTTCAGATTTACGTTGCAAACATGTTAAGATTGATAGTTAATGAGTAAAGAAACCCAAATGTAGCATAATAGAAATGAACACGCCTTCATAAAGGCCAACCAAACCACAATCATTGTGGAGAAATTGAGATGAGTGACGAAGGCGTGGTGGAGATTCGTAATCTACACGTATCCATTGGTGATGAGGCTATTCTAAACGGCATTGACTTAACCATGAAAAAGGGCGAAATACATGCCCTAATGGGTAGAAATGGTAGCGGTAAATCAACTCTAGCAAAGGTCTTGATGGGACACCCAGAATATGAGGTGACTGATGGAACAGTAACTATTGACGGAGAAGATATTCTTTCCCTAGAACCATGGGAGAGGGCACGACTTGGAGTCTTCTTGTCATTCCAATATCCTCAATCTGTTCCGGGCCTTCAAGTTGGAAACTTTTTGCGCAAGTCGGTTGCGGCTATTCGAGGTGGAAATGCACCCAAGGCACGGGATTTCCGTAAGGAATTGAAAACCTGCATGGACCTATTAGATGTTGATAGGAAATTTCTTGGCCGCTATGTAAACGATGGATTTAGCGGCGGTGAAAAGAAGCGACTTGAGATTCTGCAATTGATGCTTCTAAAACCACAGTTAGCTGTCCTTGATGAAACTGATTCCGGACTTGACATTGATGCATTGCGCACAGTTGCAACAGGAATAAATTCCTCAGTTGGTAACGCAGCTTGTCTCATAATTACTCACTACCAAAGAATCCTAGAGCACGTCAATCCAACCTATGTCCATGTCATTGTTGATGGGAAAATAGCCGCTTCAGGTGGTCCAGAATTGGCACTTAAATTAGAAGATAAAGGTTATGAATGGCTTGAAGAAGAGGGGGTTCCAGCATGAGTGATTCAGAAGCCCGAGATGTTGTCGGAGAATACGAAGCGGGATGGCATGACCCAGAAACTTCCACCATTAGATTTGATGCTGGCCTATCCGAACAGGTAGTACGAGATATTTCAGAATTGAAAAATGAGCCAGAGTGGATGACTGACATCCGTGTCAAGGCATTCAATCATTTCATGAAACAACCAATGCCAAGTTGGGGTAATCTTGAGATTTTAAATAACATTGATTTTGAAGCAATAACATACTTCCTACGCTCTGGGAATAAAACAGAAAACGATTGGGACGATGTTCCAGAAGACATCAAGCGAACATTTGACCGACTTGGAATTCCAGATGCTGAGCAAAAATGGCTCGGAGGAGTAACAGCACAGTATGAAAGCGAGGCCGTCTATCATTCAATCAGAGAAGACCTAGAGGAGCAAGGTGTAATCTTCCTTGACATGGATTCTGGATTGCGCGAACACGAAGATCTTGTCAAAGAATATTTTTGCAAAGTCGTCCCATATCAAGATAACAAATTCTCAGCACTAAACACTGCAGTTTGGTCAGGTGGATCTTTCATCTATGTTCCAAAAGGTGTCAAAGTTGAGATGCCAGTCCAGGCATATTTCCGTATAAATGCCAAAAACATGGGACAATTTGAGCGTACACTGATTATCGCTGATGAAGGATCTTCCATCCATTATGTTGAGGGGTGCACTGCGCCAACATACTCAACTGAGAGTCTGCACAGTGCAGTAGTAGAATTGATCGCTCACGAAAGTGCTCATATCCGATACTCAACCGTACAAAATTGGTCAAACAATGTCTACAACCTAGTAACAAAGCGAGCAATCGCCCACAAAAATGCTACCGTTGAATGGGTAGATGGTAACATCGGCTCAAAACTTACTATGAAATATCCCGCTGTGATTCTCAAGGGAGAAGGGTCGCATGCAGAAGTCATTTCAGTCGCTTATGCGGGTCAAGGACAACACCAAGACGCTGGTGCAAAAGTGCATCATCTAGCGAGTAACACTACCAGTAAAATTCTCTCCAAGAGTATCTCCAAAGATGGAGGACGGGGTAGTTATCGAGGAATGGTTACCGTAGCTAAGAAGGCCGAAAATTGCAAAGTAAATGTTGTCTGTGATGCCCTAATCCTTGACGAGAATAGCCAATCTGACACTTATCCAACCATGGAAATTTCCAACCCAACCTGCCGTAGTGAACATGAGGCTAGCGTCAGTAAAGTTAGTGACGAACAGTTGTTCTATCTAATGTCTCGCGGCCACAGCGAAGATGAGGCAATGGCACTAATTGTCAACGGCTTCTTTGAACCATTTACACGCGAATTGCCAATGGAATATGCAGTTGAACTCAACAAACTGATGGCCCTGGAAATGGAAGGTAGCATCGGGTGAAATCGATTTTCAATTCGATTTAGACTGTGATGGTGATTTGATGTCAAGTGAAGCGGAATACCTTGCTATTCCTGCGCCTGACCGAGCCCAACATTTGTGGCGCTACACCCCTTGGCACCGAATACATCCTACTGGAAAACCAGAAGAAATCCCAAGTGAAGTATCACCAGCTATAGTTTCTCTCACAATGTTGGATGGAAGTGAACTACCAAAGGGAGTTTCTATTTCTGCAATTGATGGTAATCTAACTAGAAATATTGACTCTGATGTTGGAGGTGCTTTCATCCGCGCACTCTCCGATGAAAGTGCAGTAAAAATCACAATTGATGATGGGGTAATTATTGAGCAACCCCTCTTACTTACACTTGATAGCACAGGTAGTGTAAGTGGCATCCAAATTGATGTTTCAGTAGGAGCAAATTCACAAGCTGAATTGCTTACTTTAATTGAAAGCGGTGCTGATTGGTTTGGGCTCATGAGATGTGGAACGATTGATAAATCTGCAATTTTCAACGATGTTGTAATTAATCGATTAGGGGCTAGCAAACTTCTCCGAATTGAACAATTCACATTGCTAAGAGATGCTCAAGTAAAATTCGGAACCGTTGGTTCTGGTGGTGTTCAAACTAAAGGTGATTTGAGATACATTCTAGATGGCCGAGGAGCTAATCTTCAAGTGAACGGGGCAATCCTTTCTGCAGGAAACCAGCATAACGACCACCATGTCGAAATCATGCACGAAGAACTGGAAACTTTCAGCCGCTTGAAATGGCACTCAACCTGTGGTGGGAAAAGCCGGACTATCGGAACAGGTATGCTAAGAATTGCTCATGGGGCAAAGGGTTCAGATTCCGCTCAAGTATTCAATAATCTACTCCTCTCAAAAGATGCTGAGGCTGACTCTATTCCCGAACTAGAAGTTTTGGAGAATGAAGTAGTAGGGTGCGGTCATGGAACTGCCAGTGGCCCAGTTGATGATGACCAAATGTTCTACTTGAAAACACGTGGATTCTCCGATAATGGAGCGCGTGGACTCCTAATCACAGCATTCCTTAATTCAACTCTAAATGAAATGGGGTCAGAAAAAATCCATACTTGGCTTGACCAACTGATTTCTGGTGGACTTTCATCTACATCTTGAAAACACACCATAGGTGTGAGTTCTAAAAAAAAACATGGATTGATAATGTGGTGGCTGATG
The DNA here is from genome assembly GCA_965659915.1 of Candidatus Thalassarchaeaceae archaeon. Taxonomy (GTDB): domain Archaea; phylum Thermoplasmatota; class Poseidoniia; order Poseidoniales; family Thalassarchaeaceae; genus MGIIb-Q1. Next base: position 2,317 of record CBFHYB010000022.1, on the reverse strand, counting down.
ACGGAATCCAAGGAGGAAGCAATATGGCACTGAATCTACCTTCAATCCGCGCTGACTTCCCCATTCTTTCGAGAGTACTTCCTTCAGGTCGCCAGTTAGTTTACCTGGATAATGCAGCCACTACTCAAAAGCCAAAAGCCGTTATTCAAGCAATGACTGATTACTATGAAAAAAACAACAGTAACGTCCACCGAGCGGTTCACACGCTCGCTGAAGAGGCAACTGCTGCCTACGAGAAGGCACGACAAGATATTGCTGACTGGTTCTATGTTGAGAGAGAACAAGTGATTTTCACGAGCGGAACAACAGAAGCAATAAATTTGGTAGTTCATGGATGGGGACGGGCTAATCTTGAGAAAGGTGACATTGTACTAATTACAGAAATGGAACACCATGCTGACATCGTCCCATGGCAACTAATTGCTAAGGAGCGGGGAATTGAAATTCGCTTCGTCTCAGTTGATCCAGACACATACCGCCTCAACATGGATGAATTTGAGGCTTCAATCGATGAAGCCAGTTTTGTCGGCTGTGTTCACACCAGCAATGTAATTGGAACAAGAAATCCTGTTGAAGAGATTATTGAAATGGCACATAGCCGGGGTAACCACGGCAAGGGAGCAAGAGTTCTCATTGACGCCGCCCAAGCATCACCTCACGAAAGATTAGATTGCACTGAACTCAACGCCGACTTCGTTGCCATTAGCGGTCACAAAATGTGTGGCCCTACAGGAATTGGCAGTTTAATTGTCAAGCCAGAAATGCTAGATGAGATGCAACCATTCATGGCTGGCGGGGATATGATTGAGGAAGTATTCCTTGACCATTCCACCTTCCAAACCGGTCCATACCGGTTTGAGGCTGGCACCCCAAAAATCGCAGAAGCAATTGGCTGGGGTGCGGCAATTAACTATCTTGCACAATTTGACATGCATGAAGTCCACCAACATATTCACGATTTAGCGGTATATACTGCTGCTGCAATATCGAAAATACCGGGATTCAAGGTCTACGGCGATCACACAGACCCTAACTGTTCAGGAGTGGTGTCTTTCCTTCACGAAACCATCCACGCAGAGGACTTAGCACATTTCCTTGACCTAGGGGGTTTTGCTGTACGTACGGGGCACCACTGCGCCCAACCACTGATGCGAAAACTTGGCATTACAGCAACTAACCGAGCATCATTTTACCTTTACAATACCCAAGAAGAGGCGGATGCTTTTATTGCACACCTTGAAAGGTTAGATGAATTGGCAGAGGATGTGGGTTCAAGAGTTGAGAAGATCATTGATGAAGAGCCAACACAAACTACTCCAAAGGTAGTTGAGGAAGGTGAAAAACCTGGTTTTGGCTCAGGAAATTGGCCAGCGTCATTACAAGAAATCATTGATGAATTCTCAGAAATTGATGACCCTATGGAAAGATACGAAGTTCTCTATGACTGGGCAAGTGAATGCGAGTTATTACCACCTGAAGAGTGGAATGAGGACAACAAAGTTCACGGTTGCCAATCCGAAGCACATGTGGCCTGCTCAATGGACGAAGAAACTGGTTTCAGAATGCTAGGTGGTGCAGATGCACAAATTGTTCAGGGCTTGATGGCGATTACTCAGAGAGCAATCAATGGGTTGACGGCTGAAGAAGTAGCTGATTTCCCAGCGACTTTTGCTAGAGAACTTGGGTTCTCAGAAACCCTCACCCCAAATCGGGCTAATGGGTTCCTCAATATGTTCACTAAAGTGCGTAAAGAAGCGCGCGAGATGATGGAGTGATTGAAATGACGGCAACTAAGGAATCGGTATTGGCAGCTATTCACCCGGTTGAAGACCCTGAATTGGAAATCAGTCTTGTTGAATTGGGGCTTGTCTATGATGTACGTATTGAGGAGAAAGACGACAGCATTCATGCTGAAATTGACCTCACGTTGACTTCGCCTGGATGCCCGATGGCGCCAGAAATCATGGCTTCAGTACATCGGGCAGCGTTATCTACAGAGGATGTAGAAACGGTTCATGTCAATCTAGTTTGGACTCCACGTTGGGATCCGAAAATCCATGCTAGCGAAGATGCTTTGATGGATATGGGCATATTCTAATCCAAAACCCTAGAGCAATGGGTACCGTCTGTTCCTACCCATATTAGGGCTCCGAATTAACCACTGTTCCTACCAAATTCAAACCAGTGTGTTGACCACAACTAATGAGGACACAGTGCCCTAGGAGTCGTAGCTTCAATACTTTCTAATCAACTATGATACTCGTCCCATTCACCAGTTCCTGAGTTTCTGAAATACCAAGTACCACTTCCAGATGGG